>PKWO01000513.1 GCA_003132085.1 Oxalobacteraceae bacterium
CGGTGACCAGCGGCAGGTTGTAAATTTCTACCCGTTTTGCGACGAGCAATGCTCCTGCTGCACTTTCGATTGTCTTGTATTCAACTCCGTCGATCTTGATCACGTTTTTCTCCTTGGTTGGTTCGTTGTCCGGTACATCGTTGTGCTAAATCAGCAGTGATCTGGTGGCCGGGCTTGATACCGACTGGCCTACCGTTCCTCATACATCTTTTATCCGCATGAGGCGGCGATTCCCTATCCCCCTTCTAATTGGCGAGATATACGCTTCCTTCAGCGCCGCACCAGATCACTGCTGACTTCCTTACTTCCCGCCGAGGCCACTATCACCATTTAGTCCGAACGTTGTAAAATTGGCTGGTTTCGCCTAATTCCGTTTTAGACCCATGCCATAAACCGTCGAAGCAATGCTTGACTTCGTGGCCGAGGGTATCCAGAGCATCAGCGTTGTCGAGGTCTGGGGCGTATATGTGGCATATCCCTTTATCCACGTAAAAAAACCCTTCCAGATGGCCCAATTCTTTAGATTTACCGTGTATTTGCATATATGCGGAATTCACTTCGTTCTTGCTGGCTCGGTGCCAGACTATTGGCAAAGAGGTTGCAGGCTTCAAAGACAATGATTGATCTACACGTTCAGTAATCGGGGCGCACCCCGCGAAGGCCAAAACTAAAATTAGTGCGGTATAACGCATGGTTTTCTCCTTTTCTGCTTTCGCTCTGACTTCCTTCCCTACAACCCGTTCCCCGCGTGCTGCGTGCCGACTGGCCGTTCCGCGCCCATCGCTGATTTGATGGATTCCAGTTACTTGGGTTTTGATCCGCTTATTTCGTCGCTTAATTTCCGCCTGGCCGCATGTCGAGCCTGCTACCCGTGGGCTGTACCTTGATGCTGGTCATTTCCGGTAGGGCGGTTTGCTGCTACTACCTAGACCGTTCGAGTGGTGTTCGGTAGCGTTAAGCCGGATATTGCGCCTGTTTTTTTAATGTGTCAACAGATTTGTTAAAGCATTGTGCAATAGTCTTGTCATATGGTATAGTTGGCATAATTACAAAAGGAGAATCACAATGACACCAAATGAATTGATGGAATACAGCGGCGGGAATTTGACGACTGCCGCACACACCGCACAGGTAAAGGAAAACACCGTGCGAAACTGGCTTGCTGCTGGCTCAATACCAGCAGTACAGCAGCGGTCAATCGAAGTGCTGACCAAGGGCAAGCTAAAGGCGGACAAATGAAATTCGATCCATTTACAATTACCCTTTTTGACGATGGGGTAACCTACGAGCAGGCGAGAGTGCATCCTGAACTGACCATGATTACTTGCAGAATCAACGGAAAAAATGAGCCGTCGAAGATTGTCGAAACGGAATATTTCCTGAGGATAGCCGATGCTATCAGGGAAGCGGAAAAGCCATGAACAAATACCGTTTCTCCGACAAAGCCGCGAACATTCACGCAAAATGCCAGCGCGACGACAAGCCGGTCTATGTCTACCTCATCGGCGAGAAAGTCATGGCGGTGACTATCCTGGGCAAGTACACAGGATGCACCCCGGATCGGCTTGTGGGAGTTTACGACCGGAGTGCGACCGAGGAACAAATAAACGATGATTTAATTTATGCTGCGGAGGAAAAATGAACGATGAAAATGTAGCTGGCGCGGTATCTCTGAAAATACTTGCCGAGCGCAAGCTGGAATGGATCGGGAAAACGACCCAATTTAAGATCGACCCGCGCAAGCTGGAAGTCGAGGACGGATTCAACGCGCGGATTCCTGGAGACGAGCTTGACGCGCACATAGCGGCGATGAAGGAGTCATTCAAAGCTGGCGCAACTATCCCGGCCATTGATGTGCGCGTGGACGATGGCCGGGTGATTGTGGTTGACGGCCATTGCCGACGCCGTGCGATTCTGGAGTTGATTGCCGAAGGCGTTGAGATTGAATCCGTCGATATTCGGCAGTATCGCGGCAACGATGCCGAGCGCGTGGCCCACATGCTCACCAGCGCCCAGGGAAAGCCCCTAACTCCGCTTGAGTGCGGGAAATCGTATCTCCGCTTGATCCGGTTCGGCTGGACGAAACCAGCCATTGCCTCGCGCGTCGGAAAGTCGATTTCCCATGTCGAACAAATGATCCTGCTGGCCGAGTCAAACAGCGACGTGCAAGCCATGGTCGCCGGTAAATCCGTGTCGGCAGCGGTAGCCGTGGAAATGGTACGCAAGCACGGCGAAAACGCAGGGCCGGTACTGCAAAATCATCTGGACACGGCCAAGGCTGGCGGGAAAAAGAAGGTTACTCAGAAGACGATTTCTGCGGCGTCACAGAAACCCTCAGATTTGAAATATGAAATGAGGGTCTCTGGGCCAGATGATGTAATCTGTTTCCGCGATGAACTGGAAGCATTACGATTAGCGAATTCGATAAACAAGCAATATCTGCAAGACCGAATTGCCAATCCGGAAAGCGAGGTGCTTTGCGTGGCAACCGTGCATGAGCCGAAATAAATAATTCTCTCTCTGATGTTACTATTTGGTACTCCTTGCCGGTGCGAATCCGGCCCTTTCCGGAACTCGTTGCCGGTTTTTTTGCCCGTCGAGAAGGCTTTATTTCCCGCGCAATTTTTGCCCGCAGCATTTGCATACTGGCGCATTGGCCCGGTCAATGGCCCGCTTGATGGATGATTGATTAACGCCATGCAGGGCAGCGGCTTCCCGCCAAGCCATGCCCACCTGGATGGAGGCAATGGCGGCGAGAACGGAAGCGGATTGCGGGCGGCTCATTTCGTCAGGTCTTGCTCAAAAAGTTCAGCAAGATCACCTTTTGATTGGTCGCCGAATTTAGAATTCGCTGTCCGCTCATCATAAGCAGCGCGGTTTTTCGCGAGTTCGGCCAATTGCTCTGGCGTAAAATTTGGCTTAACTTCTTCTGCATCAAAAACGCCGTATATTTGTTGAGTTTTCATTTTGCTCTCCTTAGTTGTGTTTGCTTGCCCAGTGATTTAAGTATACACGCTTGCACAAATAAAGAAAGCAAAGAATGCAAATAATCCTAAAATAATTGCAAAATACGGAAAATCCTTATTTTTGCCAGTCGAGTAGGTAACTTTCCGTAATCATCTAGGGCATTGCACCTAATCGGATATAGGCGTATTATTTAGGCATTCGGGCTTGTAATCCGAATCCACTCACGGAGTATCAAATGAATTCAGTATTCTTTCACGAAGGGCAAAAGGGCGTCTCGCCTCGTGTCTCCGTCTTGGCTTGCGTCCGGCGATTTACTACCGCCCCCTTCCTGAAAGAATATTGACATGTCACGAATAAGAACCATAAAACCCGAATTTTTCAGCAGTTCAGATATCGTATCTTTGACGCCACTTTCACGCCTCTTTTACATCGCTTTATGGTGCGAATCAGATCGAGAAGGTCGTCTTGTCTGGAATACAAAAACGCTCAAGCTACGTTATTTTCCCTCTGATAAGTGCGACATTGAAAGCATGGGGAAGGAATTGATAGACGCTGGACTGATAGAGATATACCAAAATTCTGGCACTGATTACGCGTGCATTCCGACATTTAAAAAACATCAAGTCATCAACAATCGAGAGGCAATCAGCATTTTACCTTCACGCGACTGTGACGCGTCAAGCACGCGTGAAAGTGGCGATCAAGGGGAAGGGAAGGAAGGAAGGGAAGGGAAGGGAAGGGAAGACGATTCGCGAACATCATCAAAAGCTGTATCAAAAAAACAGACTCAACTTCCTGAAGACTTCGGAATTTCAGATCGGGTGAAAGACTGGGCAAAAGAAAACAACCATTTCCAATTGGAATCACGTTTACAACATTTCATCGGGTACGCTAAATCAAGCGGGAAAAAATACCTAGATTGGGATCAGGCATTCATGAACGCCATTCGAGACGACTGGGCAAAACTTGGCAAAGACAGCCCCGCCAGCACTTCGCAATCGGAATGGATGGAAGTCGTGATTCGAAAAGCCAAAGAAAGGGACGCCGCTAGATGAAACTACCCTACGGAGGCCAAGAGATAGCTGATTTGCGCAGCATAGGTAAGGCTCATGCGGATATGGTGCTGGTATCGCTCATTGGAAGCCTAAAGAACGAATCTAACCCGGTCGTGGTGGCTTTTCATGCTGACTACGACTGGCTGTTCCTCACAGGTCTGAACGTGATGATTGTCTGCAACATGGAAACGGACAAGGCGAAGATAATTGCTGTTCGTGACGCCATCCATAAAGTAATACCGGATTATCTGGGTATCGTGTGGGCTGATAAATGCGACGGTCTGAATATTTCATGGGGAGGCTACACCCCAAAAGCGCCGGAAATTAGAAGGTGGAGCAAAGCAGATAAACGGGAATGGAGCGGAGAAGAATGAAAACAATAGATTCGCAGATGATCGACTTCGACAGATACCTGAAACAACCGGAGGAAGGTGCGAACGTCAAACCCGCTTCTGACTGGTCACAGGACGTCATAGACCGGCTTTACTCTGACGAGCCTGGAGTGCATGGCTTGACTCTGCCGTGGAACAACACAAGGGCGAATTTCCGCATTCGCCCAGGTGAGGTTACTTTGTGGCCGGGAACCAACGGGCATGGGAAATCGGTAGTATTGGGCCAGATCATTCTAGGTCAACTGGAACAAGGCGAATCCGCGTGCATTGCGTCTATGGAAATGTCACCAGTAGCGACGATGGAGAGGATTTGCCGACAAGCCGCTGGATGCTCTAATCCGCCCATCAAATACATTCGAGGTTTGCACAAATGGACGGACGGTAAGCTCTGGCTTTACGACCAGCACGGAACCGTAAAGCATGATCGAATACTGGCAGTCATGCGGTATTGCAGCGAGGAACTGAAAATAACGCAGTTCGTTATCGACAGCCTCATGAAATGCGGGATTGACGATGACGACCACAACGGGAACAAGCGATTCATTGACCAGATTTGCGCACATGCCAAGGATACTGGGATGCACGTCCACCTGATTGCCCATAGCCGGAAGGGACGAGACGAACTTAGCGCACCGGGAAAAATGGACGTTCGCGGCACTGGCGCGATTACAGATCAGGTGGATAACGTAATCACGGTCTGGCGCAACAAGCAGAAAGAGCTGGATATTGAGGCAGGTAGGTCAATCGACCCGTTCAACCCTGACACATTGCTGATATGTGACAAGCAGAGGCACTACGCTTGGGAAGGGAAAATTTGCCTTTGGTTTGACAAGCAATCATTCCAGTTCACAGAATCCCCGAAGGATAGGCCGCAAATGATGAATATTGGTGATGAACATTTTACGAATGAGCCAGAATATGTCCAATTTTGACACTATCGCCTACGCTCAATTCCTTCGGACGAATTACGTCACCCCGGAAGAGATCGAAGAAATCAATAAAATAGGCCGTGAGAATTTCAGGAAAAACCCGAAGTGGTTGCTGGCATACATTCGCGAAGAGCGAAAAAGCTTTACCAAACACCAAGAGGAAGAGAAAGTGAAAAAATGACCGCCAAAGTTCAAATGCCAGCTCAATTTGTGAGGGACTTCATGACCATGACCAAGCATTACCTATTCACCAAGGAAGAGACAGAAGAGGCCAAGGTATGTGCCAGGGAGCATCCAGAGGATGCCGCAATGAGTTACGCGGCTCAGTCGAAATTGCTTGCAAAGTCCAAGGAAGGTGTGTAGAGTAGCGCCATGAAAAAGCCAATCATGATACGAACAAATATTCATCTCCCCGAGGCGCTGCTGGGGAAATTGAAGGCGATCAGCATTCAGACCGGCTTGCCGGTGTCTGAGCTGGTCAGAACGGCGCTGTATGCCTACCTGAAGAAGGAAAAGCTGTGAGCACATTGGGCGGTCATCGGCGGTTTTCGCTGGTGGAGATTGAGGCGCTGCTGGGTAAAAAATAATGAGTTTAATGCGGGCAACGGAGGCATCCGGCTATCGAATTTCCGCCTTGATAGCACGCCCGCACCCATTCTTGGCGGAATGAGAGGCGAGAAGTGGAATACGAAGAGTTTTTGCGAAGTAAATCGCAACAGAATACGGGCGACGGATTCGCGCCTGTATTTATGCCAGATACGCTGATCGATTTTCAAGCAAGCATGATTTATTGGGCAATCCGAAAAGGCCGCGCATCTATTTTTGAAGATTGCGGGTTAGGAAAAACTTTTCAGTTTTTGGTTTGGGCTCAGAATGTGGTACAGCATACCAATGGCAGAGTGTTGGTATTGACTCCTCTTGCAGTTGGGCCGCAAACCGTGCGCGAAGGTGAAAAGTTCGGCATTGAAGCCAAAATATCACGCGATGGAACGTCCTACCCAGGAATAACCGTTACCAATTATCAGCAACTTCACAAATTTAATGCAGATGATTTTGTCGGAGTGGTCTGTGATGAGTCGGCAATTCTTAAATCATTCAACGGCGCTTTGCGTGGCGAGATAACCGCTTTTATGCGAAAGATGCGGTACCGCCTTCTGGCGACTGCAACACCTTCACCGAATGATTATATCGAGCTTGGTTCATCAAGCGAAGCATTGGGCTATTTGGGCCACATGGATATGCTTAACCGTTTCTTTTCCAACAACATGAACAATTCTGCGACAGGCCGAATTCGTGGCGAGGCTGTAAAGTTCAGGCTGAAAGGCCATGCGGAAAAGCCGTTTTGGCGTTGGGTTTGTTCATGGGCCAGGGCGATTAGAAAGCCATCAGATTTAGGGTTTGATGATTCTCGGTTCATCTTGCCTGAATTGCGCGAAGTCGAGCATATTGTAAACGCCAACACCTTACCAGAAGGTTTCCTGTTCGCAGTGCCGGCGCATGGGTTAAAAGAACAGCGAGATGAAAGGCGTAGAACCGTTGAAGAAAGATGCCATAAAGTTGCTGATTTAGTCAACGCGACAGGGCAGCCCGCTTTGATCTTTGGGCATTTAAACGACGAATGCGACCTCATGGAAAAACTGATACCTGATTCGGTTCAGGTATCCGGTGGAGATTCTGACGAGGCCAAGGAAGATCGGTTATTAGCATTCGCTGACAACAAGGTTAGGGTTCTTATCAGCAAACCGAAGATCGCCGCCAATGGGCTGAATTTCCAACATTGCAACCATGTTACTTTTTTTCCTAGCCATTCTTTCGAGCAGTATTATCAGGGTATCAGGCGTTGCTGGAGATTCGGTCAAAAACGTCCTGTTACGGTCGATATTGTGACTACAGAAGGGGAAAGCGGTGTAGTCAAGAACTTGCAGCGCAAAGCAACCCAGGCCGACAAGATGTTCGAGAACCTCGTGAATGAAATGGGCAATGTTTTGAACATCAACAGGTCAACAGAATTCACCACCGAACAGGGGAAAATATCATGGCTGTAAATAATCAGGCGATAACCGATAAATATGCAATTTTCAATGGTGATTGCATTGAAGGCATGATGGAACTGCCGAGCGATTCTGTTCACCTGTCCATTTACAGTCCCCCGTTTGGCGGATTATACACATACAGCAGCAACGAGCGCGACCTGTCAAACTGCGTGGACTATGCTGAGTTCATGACCATGTATGGTTTCGTAATCAAGGAACTTCACCGTATCACCATGCCGGGACGTATATCGCTTGTGCATTGCACCGACATACCGAAGAGCAATTCTGGTACTGATGCTTTGATCGACTTCCCCGGCGCGATTGTGTCGGCGCATGAGGCCGCTGGATGGAATTATTGTGGGCGTCGGTACATATTTAAGGAGCCGTTGGCCGTTCGGTTGCGCACTATGCAAAAGAATCTGGCTCACGCTTCTCTGGTGGCGGATTCTGTTGATTGCGGCATTGCCTCTGCGGACATCCTTCTGACGTTTCGCAAGCGTGGAGAAAACCCCGTACCAGTCGGTCACCCGGTAGGGATGCTTGAATATGCTGGGGAGCGCGAAGTCCCACATGAATTACATCAATACCGTGGATGGACGGGAAACCAGATCGAGAACAGGTATTCGCATTGGATATGGCGGAACTATGCATCGTCGTGTTGGGATGATATTCGGTTGCACCGTGTACTGCCCTACAAGGCCGCGAGGGACAAAGACGACGAGAAGCACGTCCACCCGCTTCAACTTGACGTGATAGAGCGTGGAGTGCAGCTTTACAGCAATCCAGGAGAAACCGTATTGACGCCATTCATGGGGGTCGGCAGCGAGGTATACATGCCGGTAATGTTGGGGCGTCGTGGAATCGGTTTTGAGCTGAAACAGAGCTACTACAACCAAGCCGTGAAGAATGTCGAACTGGCAGCAAAAAACATCAAATGCGATTCGGATAATCTGGAATTGATATTTGATACGGAAGATGCCGCATAATGGAAATCCTTATTTCCACATTCTTCACGGTTGGCCTGCTTGGCTTCCAGCAGCAGAACGTAACTCATGGCTGGTACTGGTGGGCGGCGGTAACAAGCATGGCTATCGCCGCAGCCCAATACGTGATGATAACTAGCGTGGCGCATGGCGGTAGCTGTATTCTGATGGGATTGGGCGGCGCTATGGGTGTTACCGCGTCGATGTTTATCCACAAGCGCATGAGGGATCGGGCATGAAAATCGACTGGCAGCAACTAGCCAACAACATCCGCTGGCACATGCCCCTAGTCGAGGCCAGCGAGAAGCTTGGTCGGCATCGGGACTGGCTGGCTCATGTTGCCCGAGGAGAGATTGCAGAGCCAAAGTTCGGTGACGGTCTGGCGCTGCTGAATTTGCATCTGGATTTGTGCGGGAAAGAAAAGCACCGGACGATAGCGGGGAGGGGATTATGACACAACAAGAGGCAGACAAAGCGCAGGATTGGGCGGGGATGGACGGGGCCACGGCTTGGCATTTGATTGATCGTCACGCTGACAACTGGGGCGAGGTAGGGGCGATGATGGAAGCGTGGCTGAGGGCCAATGCAGATAGGGAAGCGAAGGAATGAGCAAGCGCGAGAAATTCAACACGCGCACCATAACCATAGACACCGCACAGAAGCGAGAAATAACCGCTACAGCCGTTTCCAAGCTACCGCTTGACCGAAACATTGAGGTTGTTATCAGGGAAGTAGTGAAAGCGAGGAAATTAAGCCAGCAGCAGCTTATGTTTGCAGGCCCATTGAGGGACATTGCAGAACAGGCTTGGCACAATAATCAACAGTACCCATCCGAAATGTGGCATGAGACGTACAAAATACTTTACCTGCCCGAAGATGAAGACCCAGACCTGGCGGAACTAGTGAAAGACCCTGAGACGTGGCGAAAATGGGGCTACTTGCCGAAGAGCGACAAAAGGGAATGTATCGGAAGCACTACGGGTTTGACGATCAAGGGGTACAGCCGTTACCTTGAGCAGATTCATGCCGATGGGGCTGGAATGGGCGTATTGTTTCATGCTTCGCCAAATGAGATGAAAAAATGAGAACATGGAAAACTGGGATTTATTTCATCTGCGGGGTATTGGCATGAGTAAGCTACGCGAGTCCGCAAAAGGCAAAGATTGCTTAGTGAGAATCCCCGGTGTCTGCAACTTCGACCCGGCGACTGTTGTTCTTGCTCACCTCAACGGTGGCGGAATGGGGATGAAGAAAAATGACCTGTTCGGCGCTTTCTGCTGTAGCTCATGCCATGACGCTTTGGACGGGCGCAACAATCGGCATAGCTTCAGGCGCGTTGAGCTTGACCTGATGCACAGGGAAGGTGTCGAGCGCACTCAACTGGAATGGCTTAATTCTGGACTGGTGGTGGCGAAATGAGCCGCAGATATCAGTGCAAAGCGGATGCGAACCAACCGGAAATAGTTGATGCCATCCGCAAGCTAGGTGCAACCGTCCTGCACCTGCACACAATTGGGAAAGGATGCCCCGATATTTGCATTGGATATGCGGGTTTAAGCCTTTTGGCAGAAATCAAGGACGGCAGCAAGCCGTTAAGTGCCCAAAAACTAACCGCAGACGAGCAAGAATGGCACGACACATGGAAGGGCGGGGTTTACCTTATCCGCCACGTTGAGGACGCAATTTGCGCGGTTTCAACGCTTCGACAGTGGGGCGATATTTTAAGGGGANNCGTGCGCAAATATCGCGATGGATGTTCCGCTGAAAATTGACGGCATGTTTTCTGACGATTGCAAGGCCACGGCATGGAGTTGCGCTGCTGCAATACGGAATCGGAAATGACCAAACCAAACCCAATGACCTGCTACTCATGCGCTCACAGCCAGCAAGCCCACAGGGTAAGCGACAACGAGCCAGTGCTGGTATGCGCGCTGCGGGGGCAGATTGCCGATAAGCGGTGCGACAAATTCGAGTTTGAACCTGGATCGGACGAAGGGGAAAAAGATGCTTGAAACGCTATCAGAGCCAGCACGATATGCCGAAGTATTTTGCATATACGGCTCGCATTTTGTGGACAAATCGACGACGACCAAGAAAACGACAATCATGGCAGGCGGAAAGAAGTCATCACGGTATATCTGCCCACGGTGCGCTGAGAAAGTCGATAAGGCAGAAGCGAAGCGTGGACTTTGACCGGCATTGCTATTTCGACCCTTCTTTTCATGTAAAATATGAGAAAGAGCGGACGCCGTGCCTTACTTGTATCTACATAGCAAAGGCGTTTGACAAGTGGTTCTGTACCAAGGGACGCAAATTAAAATGGTGCCAGTTTGGGAGAAAGGAACAAGATGGCCGAACCATTGACCGCAGCGAGTAAGAAGGCCGAAGCCGACCGGGCGTTCATCCTCAAGACGCTGGCAAACAATCCAGAACTCACAAAGCGCCATTTCTCGACCAGATGCGGACTATCCGCAAAGCTCATTGATCAGATCGAACAGGAAGGCGTGAAGTTCGGCGACCCTACTACATACCAGCAAAATGCGAGGAAGTGGAAACTATGACCGATGACGACTTGCGATTTGAGCTTGGAGAATGGGCAATCTGGATGGGCGGCTACAACCCAAACATCGGATTTCCGTCACGAGTGCCAATCATATCAGGAGGCGGCGGATCGCCAACATTCGAGGAGCTGCTGGAGCATTCGGATGCGGTGAAGATGAAGGCCATTGACGCCAGCGTGGACAGCCTAGCGCCAGCGCAGAAGGCGGCAATTCATCGCAGATACGGAATCTGTGGCGTGTGGCGTTTCCCGCGTGACAACTATCAGCAGATGCTCGACGCCGCCCATGATGCGCTGCACATAACTATGAGGCGCAAAGGGTATTGACAAGCGCATGATAACCCTATAGGATTCGCCTTGAAGTTCACCCCGCGACCCTGAAAGAAATGCAACAGCCACCCATTCGGTGGCTTTTTTTACGCCATGAGCAAAAGCAATTGGAGCAAACTTAGTCGGCATGAGCGAGGCCTTGGAAGTTCTTGGGATAGGATCAGGCTAATCGTGCTTAGACGTGACCAAGGCTTATGCCAGTGTGATCGGTGCCAAGGCGGAACTATCAGGCTAATGTTGGCGAATGAGGTGCACCACATAGTGGGCAGGGAATCAGGTAAGCGCAATGGATGGTCTCAGGCGCAGATAGACGCCTTGAGCAACCTCATGTCAGTGTCTCATGACTGCCACAAGCGATTGGACGCAGCAGAGCAGGGCAAGACGTTCAAGCCCAAAGTGACGATTGGTGAGGACGGATGGCCAATTGATGCACCATGATGGGGCGGGGGAGGTAAATTTGTCTGGAGAGTTCGTGCAAAGGACCGTTGGGGAACCATTTAATCGCACAGTCAGGATAGAAAAACTGTTTTTGGGGAATTCGACATGGCAGGACCAGGGAGGAAGCCAGCCAGTTTAAAAGTGGTTTCTGGTACGCAAAGGAAGGATAGGGAACAGGCAGCTATTGTTGACTTGCCGATCTTATCTGAAGCCCCCCCTGCACCAGATTGGTTGCCCAATTCTCACGCCGTAAAAGAATGGGACAGGCTGGCACGAATCCTCACTGCCAACAAGATATTGACCGAGGGCGGGCTTTCGGCGCTTGGTATGCTATGCGCCCTTCATGGCAAGATCGTCCAGCTTTATGCTGCTGGCGAGGCTCCGACTGCGAGCATGGCCGGTACGCTGCGCAACATGGAAAACGACTTTGGCCTAACGCCAGTCGCACAAGGCAAGGTGAAACCAGTTGGCGAAACCGACAAAGGGAACAAGTTCAAAGGAAACGGTCATCGGACAGCGTGATTTTGTCCAGATAGCCATCGACTACGCTCAGGCGGCGGTCGATGACAAGGATAGAAAGCGGTTCGGAAAGTGGGTGCGGCTGGCGTCAAAGAGGTTCCTTGCCGATCTGAAGCGGGCAAAGCAAAAAAACAACCCGTTCGTATTTGATGAGTGGCACGCCGTTGACGCCTGTGACTTCATCGAGAAATTACCACACGTCGAGGGGACATGGGATACGGAGTGCGTCGTCATGCATCCGTCGCATATCCTTTTCGTTGTCAACCTATTCGGATTTCGCAATAGGGACGGCACCAGGCGATTCACTACCGCGCTTTTCGCGGTTGCGCGGAAAAATGCCAAGTCGTTTTTGTGCTCAGCAATTCTGCTTTACTGTTTTTGCTGTGAGAAAGAGAACGGCCCGCAGGTAATCAGCGCGGCAACTACAGGGTCACAGGCGCGGATTGTGTTTAACGTCGCCAAGCGAATTGTAGAAAAAACTGCGGACTTGCGAGAAGCATTCACGCTTGAGCCATTTGCGAATGCAATTGCACGGTATGAGGTGGGCGGAACATTCAAGCCGATCAACGCAAAGGCAAGCACTCAGGACGGTCTAAACCCGTCGCATTGTGGTATTGACGAGATACACGCGCACAAGACGCATGACCTGCTAAACGTGCTGAAATCGGCTGCTGGCGCGAGGCGCAACCCGCTATTTCTATACACGACGACCGAGGGTTACGAAAGCCCCGGCCCGTGGGGTGAGATTCGCCACTTTGCAAAGCAACTACTGGAAGGTGTTGTCGAAGCCGATCACTTTCTGGCGCTTTACTTCGCCGTTGACGACGAGAACAAGGCCGAAGGAATCACGGCTGACGAGGATTTTGACGAATCAAAGTGGATAAAAGCTAATCCGCTGATGGAAGTCAACCCGCTTCTGATGAAGGAAATCCGCAAGGAAGCCATTGAAGCCAAGCTGATGCCTGGTCGGCACGCAGAATTTAAGATCAAGCGGCTAAACCGGCCAAGTTCGGCGGCTGGTGGATGGATAAACATCATCAAATGGAAGGCTTGCTCGGGGGAAGTTGATCTTGAGTGGTTGCGTCAATACCCATGCTGGGGCGGGCTTGACCTTGCGAGCACGCGAGATTTAACCTCGTTTCGTCTGGTGTGGGACGTTGATAGCATCTTGTATACGCATGGATGGCGATTTGTCCCTACCGCTGCCGTGCATGGCAGGACAGAGCGCGGGCTTGTTCCTTATCAGGCATGGGTGCAGGCCGGGAAATTGATACAATCCGGCGACGAGGTGACTGATTACGATGCCATCGAGCAATGTATCCTTGATGCAAATCAGAATTTTGACTTGCAAATGATTGGATATGACGAGTGGAACGCCAAGCAACTGACGCAAAAGTTGATCGCTGCTGATGTTCCGATGCAAGCGTTTATTCAGGGGCCTAAAAGTTATCACCCAGCCATGCAGGCGCTTGAAGCGGCTTATGTTGGTGGGAAATTGGCGCACGGTAACGATCCGGTGTTGAACTGGTGCGCTTCAAATTTGATCGCCAGGACAGACCAGAACATGAACACGGCACCAGACCGCAAGAAGGCACCAGAAAAAATAGATGATATGGTGGCTTTACTGATGGGTATCGGCGTCAAGTTGGGTACAGGAATAGAATCAAGCATTTACAACGAACAAGGAATTTACTCCGCATGAACCTATCCAGCATAAAAGATGCCATGACTGCCGTGATTGACTCGCGGGACGTAATGGTGTTTGGTGGAATTGCGCTTGCTGGATTCGGCTTCGGCCTGATATTTCCGCCAATCGGGCTGATATTTACAGGCTTGATGCTGACTTGGCTGGGGCTGCGCTAAGTGGGGATCATCAATAAACTGGAATTACGCGCAACTTCGGGGGTATTAGGCCCGCCGCGTGATCCAGTGATTGCTGCATGGTTCGGCGGTAGCTCAAACTCCGCGACGGGACTGTCTGTAACCCCGGATAGCGCCATGCGCGTGACGGCTGTATACCGCGCCGTCAGCGTGCTTGCTCAGACCTATGCCAGCTTGCCGCTGGGCGTCTATCGCCAACTGGACAACGGCGGCAAGGAAATGGACAGGAACCACCCGCTTTACCGGGTACTGTGCAAGACGCCGAATAAGTGGCAGACCAGTTTCGAGTTTCGGGAAATGATGACCGGGCATTTCGCTCTTCGTGGGCGATGCTACGCGGAAATCATAAGCAGTGGCGGTCAGTCGGTAGCAGAGCTGGTGCCGTTGCATCCTGACCATATCCGGCCGTTCCGCGCCCCAGATGGGCGTATCGCGTTTGAATATTCGCCGGTTGATGGCCCGCGCAGGATCATCCTACAGAGCGAAATGCATTTTATGCACGGACTCACCACCGGGCAGGACGGGATAACCCCCCTTTCCCCTATCGGAGAGTGCCGGGAGGCCGTTGGGCTGGCACTGGCGACCGAAGAACACGGCGCACGGCTGTTTGGAAACGGAACTAGGCTGGGCGGCGTCCTGAAAATGCCAGCAGGGAAATCGCTAAAAGATGACCCAAGCCGTCAAAGGATGCTGAAATCGTGGCGCGAGGCCCAAAGCGGACTACGAAACGTGGGGAAAACAGCCATCCTTGAGGACGGCCTTGAGTGGCAGTCTATGGGAATGACCAATGAGGACTCCCAATTTATCGACTCTCGCACGATGCAAATCGCGGAAATAGCGCGTATTTTCGGTATTCCGCTGCATATGCTGGCCGATTTGTCGAATTCCACGAACAACAACATCGAGCATCAGGGGATGGAGTTCGTCACCCACACGATACGGCCCGGATCGGTACGCCGTGAGGAGGCAATGGAGCGTGACTTGCTCTATGGTGCGTCAGCCCTTACACATTGCATCTATTTCGACCTCGACGGGCTGATGCGCGGGGATTCTGCCGCTAGGGCTTCATTTAACAGCTCGATGCTACAAAACGGGGTGTTTAACCGAAATGAGGTACGCATAACTGAGGGCATGAACCCGGTAAAAGAGCCGGCTATGGATGAATTCACCGTTCAAACCAACCTCGCTATGATCCAATTACTTGAGGCCATCACCAAAAATCAGCAACAACCAGCGCCAGCGCAGGGAGCCGCACCATGAAAGACAAAGAAACCAGATGTTTCACTATCGACGGCCTGAAAGTCGAAACCCGCGCCGACGGGAAGCGCACCATCCACGGCCATGCCGCTGTATTCAATTCGCTGAGTGAGGACTTGGGCGGATTCCGTGAAATGATCGCTCCCGGTAGCTTCATGGACGCCATCAAAACTGACGACGTGCGGGCGCTGTTCAATCATAACCCGGATTACGTGCTTGGTCGAAACATGGCTGGTACGTTGCGCATGGTAGAGGACGTGCGCGGGCTGGCTATCGAGATAGACCCTCCTGATACACAAGTTTGCCGTGATCTGATGGTAAGCATGGAACGTGGGGATATTTCGCAGATGAGCTTCGGCTTTTCTGTCCGCCCAAACGGGCAAAATTGGGGAACGGACGACGAAGGAAACGCCATTCGCACTTTGACCAGTCTCCGGCTGTTCGATGTTTCCCCTGTTACCTACCCGGCCTATACCGCTACGGATGTGGCCGTGCGCTCGCTGACCGAGTGGAAAACTGCAATCGAAACGCCACCTAATACCCAGTGGCAGAACTGCATCCGCCTCCGTCGTCTGGAACTCGCCATTTAGCAATAAATTTCCGGCACTCCGCTCAAGCCCCGGCAGCGGATGCCTTTTAAGGGTGTTCGCGCCGGGGAAATTATAGAAGGAATCAACCATGTCTCAAAAACTGAAAGAACTCCGCGACCAGCGCGGCAAGATGGTACACGATGCCCGTGAAATTCTGGATCGTGCAGAAACCGAAAAACGCGCCCTGACTGACGCCGAAGATGGCAAATACAAGGAACTGTTCGCAAAACAGGACGAACTCCGCTCAAGCATCGAGCGTGAAGAGCAACTTGCCGAGGCCGAGCGCACCGCCGCCGAGCAAACCCTGCGTAACAAGGACATGAAGAAAGGCGATCCGACTTCTGGTGACACCGAAATTAGGGGCAAGCGCGACACCGACGAATACCGCGCCGCTTTCAGCAAGCTGCTGAGTCAAGGCGCACGCTCGCTTTCCGATTCCGAGACCCGAGCATTGCAGGCGGACAGCGACACCGCCGGCGGCTATACCAAAGCACCGCAGATGTTCGTCAGCCAGCTCATCAAAAACATTGACGACATGGTGTTCATTCGCCAACGTGCAACGAAATTCCGGCTCGAAAGTGCTGACAGCATGGGCGCTGCTTCGCTGGCTGCTGATCCGGCTGATTCCGATTGGACTTCTGAGCTTGCCACCGGCAGCGAAGATAGCACCATGGCTTTAGGCAAGCGCGAGCTGCACCCGCACCCGCTGGCAAAGCGCCTGAAGGTTTCCAACAAGCTGTTGCGCCTTGTGGCTAGCACGGATGCGCTGGTGCGCGAACGTCTGGCCTATAAATTCGCCATTTCGCAAGAAAAAGCGTTCATGACTGGCTCCGGCGTCAATCAGCCGCTGGGAATTTTTACCGCTTCCGAAAACGGGATCACCACCGCACGAGACGTAGTTGGAGGTAATGCCGCAACCGCACCGACGATGGACGGCCTGATTTCGGCGAAATACAGCCTGAAAACGCCATACTGGAACAACGCCGACTGGATTTTCCACCGCGACACCATGGCTGTCGTCTCGAAGCTGAAAGACGGTGAAGGCCAATACCTGTGGCGCGAGTCTGTGCGCGATGGAGAGCCTGACCGCCTGCTGGGACGGCCTGTTATGATGAGCGAGTACGCGCCCAATACTCTGACGGCGAATCTGTACGTCGGCATGCTGGGCGACTTCTCGCACTACTGGATCGCGGATGCTCTCGACATGCAGGTACAGGTTCTCAAGGAACTGTATGCTGAAACCAACCAGACCGGCTACATCGGAAGGCTGGAAACGGACGGCATGCCGGTTCTTCCTGAAGCCTTCGCCCGCGTCAAGCTGGGCGCGTAATCCAAAAGGGCGGTTTAGGCCGCCCAATTAATCTCCGAAAGGGAAAATCATGAATTTGAGCAAAGCAATCAAAGTTTCTGTGGTCAGCGTAGGAGACACCGCCGCGCAGACCGAACTCGATACCAGCGTGGTTGATATGCAGGGATTCGAGGGTGTTATGTTCGTGGCCGTCACCGGAGACGTGACGGCCTCTAGCGTACTGACCCTGACCGCGAAGGGCAACACCGCGAACAGCACCAGCAGCCCGGCCCCGGTTACGCAAAAAGCAACCGCCGCCGTCACCGCTGGCGCGTCTGACAGTGATAACAAGGTGTTGATGGTGGACGTTTACAAGCCCGTCATGCGCTACATTTTCGCAGCCCTGACCCGAACCGCCGCGAATGCCGTTATTGGCCCGATCATAGCCATCCAATATGGCGCTGGCCTCAAGCCCACGACCCAAGACGCAACTGTCATTGCTTCGGCCTTCGGCCTTGGCGTAGCGGCTTAATCACAACGGGGAGGCTACGGCTTCCCCTAGTTGAAAGGTAAAATCATGGTTGATACAACCTACAGCACAAAAGTGTACGAAAAACAGGGCGGAGACGAACTGGTGATTGCCAGCGGAGGAATTCTCAATATCGAAACTGGAGGTGTGGTAAAAGCGAACGGCACGCAAGGCGCGGCGCTGACGACTCAACTTACGGCAATCACCATTGCCGACGCTGCGGGTACGCCAGATTATGCATTTCAGGCGTTGACCACGACTTTGCCTTACGGCCTCGCAACAGCCGCAGAAGCCATAACATTTATGTACGTTGTGCAAAATTTGCAAGTGCGAATGGCCGAAATTGAAGCACGCATGGAGGCTCTTGGCCTCGTGATTGCGAACTGATTATGAGTTACGCATCGCGTGAAGTGGTCACCGTAACTACCGACACCAACGGTGACGCAACCGCATATTCTGGGGTCGTCACCGGCAAACTGTCGCAAATCCGCTGGGTCAAACCGGGCAGCGGCGGTATTACCGGGGCAACCTTCGCCATCACGGCAGAGGCAACTGGTGAAACGCTGTGGGGAGAGGCATCTATCAGCGCCAGCGCCACGCGAGCGCCACGGCAAGCAACGCATACCACGGATGGGGCTGCTTCGCTGTATGCCGCTGCTGGCGTAGCCGTCAATGATAAGATCGCCCTCGCCAATGACCGGGTGAAAATCGTGGTTTCTGGCGGCGGATCGGTTTTGACCGGCACTTTCCACATCGTTCTGGAGTAAATCATGCGCGTAAAAATGCTCAGTTGTGAATGCGGCCCTGATGGGAATTTTGCCATTGGGGAGCATCGAGACGTTGCCGATGATCATGGTAGACAGTTGATCGCCGGAAATCACGCCGTCATGGTCACGCCAGAAACCGCCATTATCTCGCCGGAAGAGACTGCTGTATTGGATGCGCCAGAAACTCGCGGACGCAAGCGCAAATAATGTCGTCTCTTGTCCTATATTCCGCACCGGCAGAGGAACCGCTGACCGTCGCGCAGGTTTGCGCCCAAGCGAGAATTGACAGCTCCAATCAAGAGCCTCCTCCGGGCGTAATCACGGCGGCGCTGCCCAGTACGCCAGTTGCCGGTAATTTGAGCGCCGGAGCATATCGCTATGTGGGTGTATTCCGCAGCGCAACTGGGCATACGCAGGCCGGTACAGTATCGGCAGCGGTAACGGTAGCAGTTCCAGCCACGAACGGCAAAATAGCCCTTTCCGCGCTTCCTTCGGGCGGATCGCTGATTACTTACTTGGACATTTATCGAACGGCTGCGAATGGAACGGCTTATCTGTTCCTGGTTTCGCTTTCCAACGGCACGACGAGCTACACGGACAATATCGCGGATTCGGCATTGGGGGTTGGCGCACCAACTACGAACACGACAGACGATTGGTATATCTCCATGCTGATTAAATCGGCACGGATGGCTGCCGAGGGGATTACTAATCGGGCGCTTGTTACGCAGACATGGGATTACGTGCTTGATCGTTTTCCGGGATGGGGACAATACATTCCTTTGCCGACGCTGCAATCAATCGTATCCATCACCTATGTCGACACGAACGGGGCCACACAGACTCTTGACCCATCGCAATACCTTGTTGATGCCAGAAGCGAGCCGGGAAGAATTGAGCCAGCGTTCGGCCTTGTCTGGCCCATAACTCGCTGGCAGATGAACGCCGTGACGATTCGGTTTACCTGTGGTTACGGCACGGCCTCAGATGTTCCAGACGGCATTAAAAATTGGATGCTGATGAGGATTAAAACGCTTTGGGATAACCGCTCAGAAATCAGTGTCGACACGCGCATCACGATGGTTGAATTGCCGCCTGAATTCGTTGATGGCCTGCTGAACGATTATGCGTGCGATAGTTTTTGCTGGGCGCTGGAATGAGCGCCAGACCACTCGACCGGCGCATCGTAATCGAAATGCCGGTTGCCGCTGTTGACCCGGATTACGGCACGCAAGTGATTTCTTGGACGCCGTTGGCGACGATCTGGGCAAACGTGCTTGATGACGCGCCGGGTCAAAACGAGGAATTGAAGCAAAATCTCGTTATTTCAAAGCGGCGCGGGAATGTGCGGTATCGGTATCGCACCGATGTTACCAGCGCGATGAGGTTCAGGGTGCCGGGGCCGGTTGAGCGCATTTTGCAAATTGTTTCACCTCCTGCCGAAATCGGACGCCACGAATTCAGCGAGGTTAAAACGGAGGAAATATCGTCGTGAGCGATGTACATGTCAAGGGACTCGCCGAACTACAGAAATTCCTCGACCAATTACCGGCAAAGATGGAAAAAAATGTCGTTCGCGGATCACTCCGCGCTGGCATGAAAGAAATCCTACCCGTTGCGAAACAGAATTGCTCAAAAGTTTCCGGCCTGCTGGCCGATGGTTTGAAACTCAGCACCAGCAGCCGGGGCGGGAAAGTTACCGCCAGCATCAAGGCAAAAGGCAAGCATGGATTCATTGCGCCATGGGTCGAGTACGGAACCAAGGCGCACAACATCGCGGCCAAGAAAAACGGGTTTCTTTCGTTTGGCGGAATCTTTGCAAAGTCGGTAGATCATCCGGGCGCAAAGCCTCACCCGTTCCTCCGCCCCGCGCTTGACCAGCAAGCCCAATCTGCTGTTATTGCGGCGGCGGAATATATGAAGAATCGGCTGGCGACAAAGGAAGGTTTGGACACTTCGGATATTGAAATAGGGGTAGACGAATGAGTGGGGTTTTAAGAGTATAATTAACGAAGCCGCAAAGTGCTTCAACACGACGCGGCTTCTAACCAAAACACCAATCTTTTAGGGAGATCAGGGCAATGGCTGACCGAATTATAGCATTACAATTATCATGAGCAGCGTGCCGACGTGGCATTCAAAGCTGAAGTCAGAAGCGAAGGCGCTCGGGCAGATACGATTCAAAAGCGATAATCCATGTAAGCACGGACACGTTGGAGAATGGTATGTGAGAGACGGTCGGTGCGTTGAGTGTGAACGCATAAATAAGAAGGTAAAAGCTGCAACAGAGAATGGTAAAGCGTCGGCGGATGCTCGTGTGAAACGTTATCGCACCAAGCACGCTGAGGAATTGAAACTTCGCGCCAAGACGCCGGAGAACAGAGCGAAGAACACGAAAAGACAGGCAGAATGGGGTCGCAAGAATCCAGACAAACGTAAGGCGTACGTAGAAAGATACGAAAGAAAAGACCCGGAGAGATACAAGTTAATCAGAAAGGTCGCGGAGCAAAAGCGCCGTCAAAATAATCCGCTTATTAAGATTTCCGCCATGACGCGCCTTGTCGTATGGAATTCGCTTACCAGAAAGAATTGCAAGAAGTTAAAAAGAACAAGTGAAATACTAGGATGTAGCATTGAGTTTTTTAAATCCCACATTGAGCGCCAGTTCACGAGGGGGATGAGTTGGGAAAATAGAAAAGACTGGCATATAGATCACATCATCCCGTTGTCGAGCGCAAAGACGGAAGAGGAAGTAATCGCTCTGAACCATTTCACAAATCTTCGCCCGATGTTTGCAACAGACAATCGCAAAAAGGGCGATAAGGTCACGCACTTAATTTAAGGAAAAATATATGTCCGGTGTGGCCGTGATTAGATTTCTTCTCGCCAATGCAACTGCGGTGACAGCGATAATTCCCGCATCGCGCATCATGGCCGGTGACCTGCCGCTAAATACCGTCCTGCCTGCAATATCAATCACGCAGATTTCGAGCGTCCCGACGAATTTCATCCGGGCGCAAGAAGCCAACAAGATGCACTCCGACCGCGTGCAGGTTTCCGCGCTATTTAAAGGCCCTGAAGGCTCACCACCTGGCACGGGATACCCAGGAGTCCGGGCGATGATGAAGATCATCTTGGCAGCATGTCCTAATCAGCGAGGGACGGTTAATTCTGTTGTGGTGGACAGTGTCATGGCAGACATGGAAGGCCCGGATTTGCAGGACGCAGACACCGCGCTGTATAGCTGTTCAAGAGATTTTATCGTGAAGTGGATTGGAGCGTAAATGACAACAAGATGGCAAGTACCACCTGATTTATTCGCAGGCAAAACCGTGGCAATACTCGGATCAGGCCCGTCGATGACGAAGGAAATCGCAGACGCTGTGCAACATCTACCGCGCATCTGTGCACGGTACGGATGTACCTTTGCCCTTGACGCAGACATGGTTGTGGCCGTTGACGACTACCCGAATATAGGCAATCCAATACCGGGAACTGATGGGCCGGATACTGGCTTCTGGCCGTATGCTCTCGAGAATTTCCCCGGCCTCAAGATTACAGCCAGCGAGTCTGAAAACTTGCCGCCGGAAGTCATGTTTTTTTGGCACCGATGGGAATTGGTAACGGTTTCGACTGTGCCAAGCCACATCGTCGAGTTTCGCAACAATTACATGAGCGCGATTCACGTTGCCGAACAGGGTGGGGCGAAGAAGATTCTGCTGCTTGGACTTGACCCAGAACTTTACGATTCGAAGTACGGCATTTTCCTGACTGCCGGAATCAAGCAACTCACCGCAGAATTGCAGGCGAAGAGTATCGAAGTCGAGCGTATCCAAACATTGGAGGACGCGCAGAAGTATGCGCCACCATTACCCGGCGAAAGCCGACCCACTGCCACTGATGACAGTGGTTCTCTTTAGCAAACTGAAAGGAATTAATCATGGCAGCTCATATCGGCGTGGCAACGTATACAGGTAATATTTATTCAATCAGTGCCACCATTCCGGCAAGTTACGATTCTGCCGGTTACGGGACTTCATCCGGTCTGGTCTTTTCGGTCATCGGTGAGGTGAGCGACTTCCCTGCCTACGGCCCAAAAGCCGCAGTCGGCAAGTTTAATCCGATCAACGGCGCTATCGAGAAATTTAAAGGCGTCCCCGACTATGGTAGCGGCAACCTCGTTTGCGCAGATGTGCCATCTGACGCTGGCCAGGTGATCCTGAAAGCAGCATCGATTTCAGCGAATGGCCACTACTCGATGAAGGTCACTTCGCCTGATGGTGAAATTGATTATCTCGACGTGATCGTTGCCAGTTGGGAACTGTCAGCGCAAAAGGAAAACACTCCGAAAACGCGCACTGCATCTATCGAGGTTTGCCGTGCCGTGGTCAACGTGCCCGCAGCTTAATCACAACCAATTTGAAAGGAAATCATCATGGCAGCACATGTTGGCACGGCCACATATACAGGAAATATTTACAGCATCAGCGCGGCACTTCCTGCTGCCTATGACGCCACCAGTTACGCCGTTACAAGCGTCGTGGCATTTACGGTGATCGGCGAAGTGTCGGATTTTCCGGCATACGGCGCTAAGGCATCAGTGGGCAAGTTTAATCCCATTAATGGGGCAATTGAGAAATTCAAGGGCGTGCCTGACTATGGCAGCGGCAATCTCGTGTTTGCCGATGTTCCTGGTGACGCAGGGCAAATCATTGTGAAAGCAGCCGCACTTTCTCCAAACGCGCACTACTCGATGAAAGTCACCAGCCCAGACGGTGAAATCGACTTCCTTGACGTGATCGTCGGTTCCTACGAGCTGGCCGCACAGAAGGAAAACACGCCAAAAACTCGGACGTGTGCAATTGAAGTCTGCCGTGCTCCGGTAAACGTTGCAGCTTAACTTTTTGGCTACGGCCCGGGGACGCGCCTCTTTGCGGGGCGCTATCCGGGTGTCGGGCTTTCTTTTTTCTCAACTCCCGCAAAGGACTAATTACCATGGCATTTGATCTCTCTAAATTTGAACTTGAAGAAACTGCTGTATTGACCGTGCAGAACGCGAAAGGCGACGACGACCTGATTGGCGCTGACGGCAAAAACCCGGTAACCATCACACTGTACGGCAGCGGCTCTCGGCAAATGGTCAAGGCACAACACAAGGCAGGGCAACAGGCTCAGTTGCGGATGCAGGGCTTGATGCGCGGCAAGATCGACAAGAAAAGCGGCGAAACCGCAGATGCGGAACTCGCGGAAAAGCTCACCGCTTGCACCAAGGAGATCGGCAATTTCCCTATTCCTGCTGCTGACCTGTACGCAAATCCAAAGTTGGGCTACATCACCCGGCAAGTAGTCAAATTTCTTGACGACGATGCAAATTTTTCCAGCGCTGCCTAACCGATTTAGTTCTATACGTTAGGCAGTTGGCTTGGCTCCAGACTACTCTGGATCGAGTCGAGGGAGATAAAAAAGACGCGCCGCAGGAAACTCGCCTTGAGGGACAGCGGCGGGTTTGGCATCCAGATCAAGAGTGGCTTGATATGGTTTCGCAGGAAACCTACGAGGCTATTAGGGATAACTGGATGCCAGAATTGCCGCCCATTGAATTCGGTGTGCACCTTGTTTCAATCTTGTTTGAAATTGGCCCTACCGTATCATCAGGGATGGGTGGAGGGCCAATTGAATGGCCCCACATTGATGCATGGTGCAATCGTAGCGGAATTGATCTTCTGCCGTGGGAATCACGTGCGATTGTGCATCTCAGCAAGGTGTATCTTTCTGAGTCCCAGAAATCCAGCAAGCATTTCTATCCACCTCCGTGGACTGATCCTGAATCTATTTAACCATCTGGAGACATAGTATGGCGATTGCCGGAGCACTTGAAATCCAGATGTTTGCAGATATTGCCAGAATTTCTGACGATATGAGAAAAGCAAAGGACGTTGTTGGAAGCGCAATGGGCAGCGTTGAAAAGTCGGTCGAGTCTGCCAAAAAAGCCCTTGAATTGCTTGGCGTCGGCCTAGGCATGAGGGAAATAAAAGAATTTGTCGCCGGGATAATAGAAGCTGGAGACAAGGTTTATCTTATGTCTCAAAAGATCGGCATATCTGTCGAAATCCTATCCAGCTATCAACTCGCGGCAAAACAGTCTGGCGTCGAAATAGATTCATTCGGCAAGGGAATCAAAAACCTATCTGTCTACATGGCGAAGCACGACGACGAACTAAAATCACTGGGCGTTACTTCAAAAGATACCAACATCGCGTTTAAGCAATTGGCGGACGTGTTCCAGGCGTTGCCGGATGGCTACCAGAAAACCGCACTCGCCCAGGAAATATTCAAAAAATCCGGCATTGAAATGATACCGATGCTGAATAAAGGATCAGAAGGGTTGCAGGAAGCCGCCGACAAGTCTGCTTTGTATACCGAAAAAATGGCCCTTCTCGCGCCGATTGCGCATGAGTTTAATGATCGCCTAGAAGAGTTGAAGATTTCCAGCGGTGGGCTAGGAAACACCATCGGACTTTCCCTGCTTCCGGTCATGAATGCAGTAATCGAACAATTCATGACAGCCCGCGAAAAGTCGGACGGTTTGACGATGGGATTTGACCCTCTAGGCGAGGCCGCAAAAGCCATTGTGGTTCTGTTCGGCAATGTGGTCTATGTACTTACGCAGACCGGAAACACAATCGGCGCGGTATTCGCGGAGATTGCGGCAATATCAACGGGAGATTTCGCAGGGGCAAAGGCAATCAGTTCCGCGTTAAAGAAGGACGGAGAAACCGCCCGTGCAGATTTTGACGCTTGGGAAACCAAGATGATGGCAATCAAAACCGGAATGGCAGCCGTCAAGACAGAATCCGCGCAAGGCACCAGCAAGACCGCCGAACAGATCAAGGCGCTGCAAGACACGATAGCATCGCTACTTTCAAAGGGCGGCCCGTCTGACGCCCTGCAAAAAGCCTTTGAAGGCGCTATGAACGCAATGGGCGGAATGAACGCCGCTGCCCAAGCGCAAATCGATTGGATGGATAAATACGGCGTCAGTGTTGCTTATGGCAGCGAAGCACTGATGATATTTGAAACGACGATGGGTAAATTCGCCGATTTATCTGACCCCCAGAAGGCGATGCTGGTCAATGCTGCGAAGCTCAAGGATCAACTCGCAGCCAATAAAAAACAAGCCGAGGATTTTTACAAATTCGAGGATGAACTGCGCAAGAAAGATCAGGCCGACGAGGAAAAATACCAGCAGGAAAAATGGCAAACCGTGCATGACGCCACGCAATCATTGGTAGATGCAACGGCGTTGATTAACGCCAATATGATCGTTGACGATACCGCCAGAAACGCGGCACTGCTCGCCATTGAGAAAAATATTTGGACTGACAAGATCGGGCTTGCCGTAGCCGGAAGCGATGAACAGAAAGCCATTCAGCAAGCGTATACCGATTGGCTGGCCGCTAAAGCCGCGCAGCAAGATCAGACGTGGGGCGCGGGTGCGGTTCGCGCAGTTCAAGAATATTTCAACGAAATCGGCAACGGCGCGAAGCAGGCAGGGACAATTTTCAGCGGCGCATTCAAGAGCCTTGAGGATACGCTTACCAACTTCTTCACCACTGGAAAGCTCAATTTCTCCAGCTTCGTTGATTACATAAAGCAAGCCCTCGCACGTCTTGCCGCGCAGCAATTTATTATCAACATTGCTGGTGCTGTTGGAATAACTGGCACTTCAGGCGTGGCCGGAGCAGCGAGCAGCGCCAACGGCTTATTATCTACTGGCTCTATGGCAAATAGCGCCTATAACTGGGCAACTGGCGGGACTAGCGCCACGAATTATGCGCTCGGCGCTTATAACTACGCCACGGGAGGCGCGGCGACCGGCGCGGGTATAGCGGGCATGACGGGCGCGGCAACCTCTACTACGGCGCTAACATCCTCGACTATGGGACTTGCCGCGACGGGGGGCGGGGATGCTGCATTAGCAGGACTTGGGGCAACAGGATGGGGGCTGATCGCTGTAGCGGCTATCGCCGTGATTGGGTATTTATCCAAGGATGCAGGCCCGGCAGACCGAACTGGAAATTGGGTGGGAGGACTGGGTGACCCTACATCTTCAACCAATAACCATTGGTTTACCGACAGCGCGGCGATGAAGACCGACACTGCTTCGACCAGTCTGCAAACCGCAGAACAAGCGATGATTACCAGTCTCGGTTTGACTGCCGATCAGATAGCCAAAATCAACACTAATATTTCCGCGCTCTCCGGTAAACAGTATGGTTTTGGCCTGGAAAACGGGGATCAACAGGCCGGCACAAACGCCGCCATGCAGCAGATCATCCACGACCGGATGCAGGCCGTGGCGGACGCGCTGGGCGAATCGCTAAACAAGCTGGTGCTCGACATCACGTTCAATTTCACGAAAAACGCGGAGCAGTACACCAAGCTTTTCGGCGCTCCAACCGACACGGCTGCAATTGAAGGCGCGGCCCATGCCGGGGAAACCGTCATTACGACTATGCAGCGTTTAATCCCGGTATTCCAAGTTACTAATACAGCCACGAATTTGCTCGGTATCGACACGGCAAAAGCATTCGGAGCCGTCGGTGTTGCCAGCGCGGATATGCGCCAGAAGATGATCGACAGCGCGGGAGGAATGGCGAATTTTGCTGCGCAGACTCAATATCTTTCTTCCAACTTCACCACGGATGCCGCGCAGAAAGCTCAAACTGCATCAGCCGCAACAGCAACGCTCACGCAAGCGTTTGGCGATTTGGGTTTGGCAGTACCTCAGACGCATCAAGAATTTCTTGATCTTGCCGCGTCGATGCTCGATGGAACCGACGCAGGGCAAGCCGCAAATCAATCCATCCTGAACGTATCCAGCGCTTTCGTTACCCTTCATGGAACCGCGCAGCAGGCCGCCGATGCGCTGAAGGCTACAACGAAATCCATTGCGGACAGCCTAGACGCACTGAATGGGGGCCACGCTAACAACCAAATTTTAGCGCAATCAGATTTAAATTCTTCGATGGCTTTAGTCACAGCTGCGATGCCGTGGATTACTACGTTCGAACAGTTAAGCACCATCACAATGGAAGATGCCAGTCATTATTCCGCAGCCAATCAAATATTAATAGGCAACGCATTGAGTGCGGGAGTTACCCTACACGATCTCACAAATTCAAGCTCTACCGCCGCCGCAGCGGTTACGCAAATGGCGCAAGCAGCGCAGGCCGCCACCGTAGATATGGGCACTATCCTCGCGTCAGCGAAAAGCATGGCATCTAACATCGTGGATACCATCGGTGGTGCCATGTCCGGCGCGAGTTTTACCGATAAAACCTCCGCGCAGATGGCTGGGCTTAACGGATTAATTACGCAGCTTATTGGTCAACGACATTCAGGAATGCAATACGCCGAAGACCTGACTCGTGAGCAAGCTATTGTGGATGCACGAAACGCTCTCGAAGGGCTAGGATCAGATTTAGCCAGGTACGTGGTTCTGGAGGCCCAATATTCTGGACACGGCCAACAGCTCTTGGAGCTGGAAAAATGGGACGAACAGCAGCTTGACCTATATCACCAGTCAGGGATAGACACAATAGCGTTGCAGGCGGAGTACGAGCGCAAACGTTTGGAGATTATCAATGGTGGAAACTCATCTGCAACGGGTGCGTTGACCGGATGGGCAGCAAGCCTGCAAACGTGGCTGACCGGATTAACTGCTGGCGCATTATCTCCGTTGACCGAACAGCAGAAATTCGACCAGGCGCAGCAAGCCTACGTCGAAAATCTTCTGCTGGCGCAAGGCGGTGACGCCACGGCTCAAGCGGCGTTCCAAGCTGACGCCCAAGCCTACCTTACCGAAGCAAAAGCCATGTATGGCTTCGGCGGAGATTACTCATCTATATTCCAGAGCGTGCTGGAGCAGGGCCAGAACCTCATCACGCCTACCACCACGGCAGCGCAGCAGACCACAGTGGCGATTCAGGCGCTAACGGCTGAAGTATTTGACCTGAAGGCCACCCTCGCACGGATCGCCGAACAGGGCAATGCACAGGCCACAGAGCAGGCACAGGAAATCGTCGCGGCCATTACCGACAGCGGAACTACACAGGCACGAGCCACCACACAAGCAGCAGCTATAGGATCCACCGCATGAGCATAAACGGCGCAAGCATTGACTTCTCTCAAGCAGGCGATGAGGAAACCTATCAGCTTTGGCTGCGTGACCCGGCTTCAGCCGTGGCTCATCTGGTCGAGATTGACTACCACGGCACGTCTGCGGTCTATCCGAATTGGGTGACGTACACGCTAAAGTCATCGGATAGATCAGATTTGTCATTCGTCGGATACCCGAGCCGCATCAAGTCAATCGGCTCATTCTCACGCCAGATCGGAGATAGGTTTACCGGCATCGTCGGCGCAAGCATTGGAGAAATCGAATTCGACAATATGGACGGCTCGCTCGACCTGTGGCACAACCTGGCTGTTGACGGTCAGAAAGTGCGAGTATTGCACGGCGACCCTTCATGGCCCTATGAGCGTTTCAGAATAGTTTACGAGTGCATCTCCGACCGTTTCACGTCATCAACGTGGGATTCGTTGAAGCTCCAGTTACGTGGCATCGATTACAAGTACAACTTGCCGATCCAAACCAACCTCATCGGCACCACCACGGCGAATGCAAGTTCCAATCTCCCAATACCCAAAGCCTTCGGGCAGGTATTTAATATCGAGCCTGCGCAGATCGATAACGTGAATCTGGTTTACCAATGGAATGACGGTGCAGTAACCAGCGTTACCGATGTCAGGGATGGCGGGATCAGATTTCAGACTCCGCAGATCGCCATATCCGCTGTTAGCGGGAATCGGATTTCAACGGCGACGGCGCATGGGTTTTATGCGGGGACTCGGGTTAGGTGCGATATTGGAGGGGCACTTCCCGTATCGGCCACGTGGCAGGCAATCGCATGGAACGGATCGGTATTTTGCGTCGTTGGTACAGGTACGGTATCAGCTATCTCGTCAGACGGCATAGCGTGGACTATACATACATTGCCGTTATCTACTGCATGGGCCGGAATCGCGTGGAACGGGGCTGTTTTTTGTGCGGTAGGTGGTGCCACTATATCCGCCATCTCAACTGACGGAATAACGTGGACTCAATACAATATCCCGTCTACGAATTATTGGGAGGCTATCGTATGGAACGGGACTGTTTTTTGTGCCGTCGGTAACGGTTCCATATCCGCCACATCCCCGGACGGGGTAACATGGACTCAACATAGTATGCCCGTATCTGGTGACTGGGCTAGAATCGCGTGGAATGGCTCAATCTTTTGTGCTATTGATTATGGAAGCGCCGTGTGCGCTACATCCCCGGACGGGGTAACATGGACTCAACACGCGCTCCCATCATCTAATAATTGGTATGGAATCGCGTGGAACGGGGCTGTTTTTTGTGCGGTAGGTGATGGCCCGGTAGCCGCTACATCCCCGGACGGGGTAACATGGACGGCGCGTACTACTTTTGGGTCTGCTGGATGGACTAATATAGCATGGAACGGGACGCTTTTTTGTGCCGTGGCGTATGGGGGAACTGTGGTAGGCACTTCTCCAGACGGGATAACCTGGACTCAGCGTACATTACCCGCATGCCCATCTTATGCGTGGTATGGCATAGCATGGAACGGGACTGTTTTTTGTGCCGTCGCTATCGGAATAACGGTTATTTTTTCTTATGACGGAATCAATTGGAGCAACTTAGCAAATACCCTCCCTACTCCGCTGTCAACGGCTATGGACTATTGGGTTAGCCCCGACGGCCTAACCACCACAGCATTCAAACTTTCGGCGACTCGCGGCGGTGCCGTAGTTACCCTGACGAACGCCACAACCGGCGCGGCGCTAATCGGATACCACTGGACGGCAGACCTCACTACCGGGAAGCTCTATCTCGACAGCAAAACAGCCGGGAAACTCACGATGGATGGGGTTGCTGGAAGCACAGACGCATCCAATATCGTTATCAGCGCATTGTCGGCAGTAAACGTCAGTCCAAGCTCTCAATCCAGATTCAAAGGTAAGTGCCCTAAAACGATGGGGATTTATGTCAATGCCCGCAGGAATCGCCTGGACGTGGCTGATGATGTAGTCAACGGAATCGGCGCATGGTATGGCTACGGGCGCGAGGGGATGATGCTGTTCGGGCGCGTCGAGGGGAATCCATCTAGTTACGACTTCGCGTTGATTGAGGATGATTTCACATTCAATGTGCTGAACATCGAGAAAATGATCCCGCCAGAAAAGCAGCACCGGCTGAGTTTCAAGAAGAATTACACCAACCAAAGCGGGGCTCTGTTCGCCGGGGTGAGCGCGGACAACCGCACGCTATTTTCCAATGATTACAGCGCATCTTCCCCGATGAGTAGCGCAGACGTAGGGGCAAATGGCGGATTCCATGCGCTGGCAGTCATTCCTGACGTGCAGCAAACGCAACTTGCTCTTGCCGCCGATGCAGTGGCAGAGGCTACTCGGTTGGACGCCATGTATTACGGATGGGGCGCGATATTCGCGGGGACGGTAGGACGCATCGGAACGCTGATCGATATCGGCAACGTGGTCAACGTGACGCATCCCCGCTATGGTCTTTCGGGTGGGGTTAGCATGACCTGCGTCTATGCGAACGACAATCCAACCGATGACACGGTCGATCTCAAATTCTTTGTGGCGCTCGCAGATTACGCGCCGGGGCAGCTATGAAAATATTAATTGTTCTACTCGCTTTGTTGTCCGGGTGCGCTGCGGAGCCAAATCACAACCCAGTAACAGTGGTATGGCATCGGGCAGATACCTCAGAAGTTCGTCAAGAATATATGCGTAGGTATGGCAAATCGGAAGCATTAAACGAAATCGGGGGCTTTTATTATTGGGATCAAGGCCAATGCCACGTTTATGCGCCGGACACGGCCAGCAAATCAGGGGTCATAAACGGCGAATTGGATATGCTCGGCCACGAGGTGAAGCACTGTTTCGACGGGCAATTTCACGAAGGCGGGGCTGTGAGGCTTGCCGCTCCAACAAGGTTTTACAACTTCAAAACCCCCTGGTGATATAGGATGAGCGCAAACCTTGCAATTGCCTACCTAAACCGCTCAGATAGCGCCACGTTGACGGCTTCGCCTGCTGCCGCGAGCAATGCCCCTATCACGTACCTGCAAAACGATTCCAGGGGCCATCTGTTCGCTGCCGTGGCTACTGGTGCGCAAGATATCAAGGGAACATGGGGCGGCACGGCTTACTCAATCGCGTGCGCCCATCTCGACAGAACCAACCTAGTAGACGGCGACACCTGGAGAATCCAGCTTTACAGCGATACCGCATGGACTACTGGTGTTTACGATAGCGGCACGATTGCGCCGTTTGCCACGAGCTTGTTTGCAAATTGGAGTTTCAGCAATGCGGAGATATTTTTCGCCCCCGTCAGCGGCGTCAAGAGCTTTAAGATTACCGTTACTTCTGCGGCTATTTTTCAGGCAAGTCGGCTATTCCTCGGCCCGTACAGCACTGCGCAATATAACCCCAAATACGGCATGGTTCCTGGGCGGGAAACAAACTCGCAGCAGAAGCGACTCGATGGCGGCTCTCTGGCTGTCAATGTTCGCGCCAAATGGCGTTCGCTTACATTCGACATGTTCGCCTCAACTGAAGTGGAACGGGCCGCATGGTATGAGATCGGGAACCATAGCGGGAATGAAAGAAGCGTTTGGGTTTCGGTATTCCCCGGCGTAGGCGGCTCGCAAGAACGTGACCACTCTGTCATGGGGATATTCGAACAGAGCCCGGCGACGAAATGGAGTAACCTGAATCTTTTCGACTTTTCTCTCAAGCTAAACGAGGTTTAAACCATGTCCCAAGTGCTGCTCAATAACACGTCAACGAAGCTCGCCGCAGCGGTAGCGCCCAGTGATGTCACGATCAATGTAACCGCTGGAGATGGAGTAAAATTCGCGCTTGCCACTGGCGGCAACACCATCCGCGCAACGCTGGTAAAAATCAGCGGGTTCAAAGAAATCGCGTGGGAGATCGTGGACGTTACGGCGCGTTCGACGGATGCTCTCACCGTCACCAGGGCGAGGGAAAGCACTTCGGCGCTCTCTTTCGCCATCGGGGATCTGGTTGATGTGAGGTTCACTGCGGAAACCAATCTACCTGGATCAGCGTCAGCGAACTTCAAAGTTAACATATTGAACGCAGTTGGCATCGCCATCGAAGACATCACCGCTTCGACACTAGTTAATAGTTGGGTCAATCAGGGTGGAAACAACTCGCAAGCGGGGTATTGGAAAGACGCGTTTGGCCTTGTTCACCTCACAGGGACAATTAAAAACGGAACTGTTCCCGCAACGATATTTACTCTCCCATCAGGCTACAGACCCGTTGTTATTGCGAATCCAACCGTGATGGCGAATAACGCTGCTGGGGCAGTGGCAATTAACCTTGACGGCACTGTCGTAATGGTGGCTGGGTCAAATGTAATTGTATGCCTCGACGGAATCACATTCAGGACTACATAAAATGGCAACTCACTTTTTACGCGAGATCGACCCGACCACGAAACTGTGGATTGCAGACCACCCCTTTTGGGATGATGGCGCGAAAGGCGCTATCCCCGCTGTACCTGAAGTGTTGGCAGAAGATGGGAATGTAATCACTCCAGCGATTCCAGAAATTCCTGCTGTTCCGGCAACGCCTATTCCCACGAACATGATCTCAACACCTGTGCCGCCTGGATTCGGATGGCCGAAGTGGGACGGTAGCAAGTGGGTAGAAGGGAAAGACCCTGCTGTCATTGCTGCACAAGAGCAGTCCGCGCTTATCGTATTGCTGGAGTCATCTGTCCAAAATCATCTCGACAGTTGGGCGATCGCCAAGGGCTACGACAGCATTATTTCTGCCTGCTCCTATTCCACGTCGGCCCATCCGACATTCGGCCCAGAGGGAAGGGCGGCTGTTGCGGCGCGTGACACCACCTGGCAAGCGTGCCAGGACATCATGGCAGCGGTCAAGGCAGGGACGCATCCAGTGCCGGCTGCTGAATCGCTGATTGCCGAACTCCCGGCGTTGGTGTGGCCGACTTAATCCCATTTCATTATTTCCACTGACCGCCGATTGGCGGTTTTTTACGCACAAAAATAAAGGGACAGGGATGAACGCAGAAGGTTGGATGTTGGTTGTAGGGGGAGTGTTCACAGTGCTTTGGTGGTTGCTTCGGAACAAGGACGCGGCGCAGGGGAGGCAAATAGAAATACTCTTCCTGAAGCACGATGAGGACGCCAATCGACTCAGGGATTTTCAGATAGAAATCGCCTCAATGCACTACAAAAAACCCGAACTGGATACGAAATTCGACCGTCTTGAAAGCGCGTTCAGGGACGGGACAAGAGAACTGGGAATCAAGTTTGACAACCTCGCCCGTGAACTCATGCAGCATAACCAGGGGAATGGGAAATGAAATTCCAGCCGGTGCTGAATCGTTGCCCAGTATGCAAGGAATTGTTCGCCCCAGATCGGGATGAGGATATTTATTGCCCGGAGAACGACCCAAGACTCGAAACGCCACGTGATTTTGACGAGATTAGGAGGGAAGAATGAACAAACAGGACAGGCTTCGCATGGTGTCGTGGCTGATGTTTTCTACAGTGCTCTATACCGCTGCGATTTACGCGGGTAACCCACAAATCCAGACAGGGCTGTGGAAAATGGGGCATATTACGATGGGCGCTTTCATCGGGTACTGGGCTGACCGGCACCTACTTGGCCAGATGAACTACGCCTCTTCACAGGGCAGGCAGCTATCCAGGGCAATCATTGTCGCCGCAGCGATAATTGGCATGGCGAACGGGCTATGAAAATCGCGCTGTTTGCGGCGATCCTGGCTCTATTCGGCATGGCCGTTGCCGCGAACATGCCGTCGGCGGCGCTGAAATATCGCCCTATTCTCACCCGTGAGGCGCATTTCGTGCAGGGGATGGATGCGCCGATACCTATGTTCGCGGCGCAAATCGAGCAGGAAAGCGGCTGGAGGCCTGGCATCACCGCTTGGGACAACGGGCGCGGACTGGCGCAGTTCATGGATGGCACCACGACGACCATTGTGCAACTTTACCCTGAGCTTGGGAAGGGCGACCCCTATAACCCGGTTTGGGCGATTCGTGCGTTGGTGCGGTACGACGTTTGGCTCATTGGGCGCGTGCAAGGGCAAGACGCGTGCCAGAAGGCTGCTGCGGCACTCAAGGGATACAACGCCGGATTGGGATACGTGCGGCGTGCCCAAAAGGAATCCCCTCGGCCCGCTGAGTGGTTCGATTTTACCGAGTACATCAACGCCCACCAGAGCGCAACCAATTACGAAACTAGCAGGATGTACCCGCGCAGGGTGTTATTCAACAGGCAGCCCCACTATCTCGGTTGGGGAACCTATATTTGCGGAGGAATAAAATTATGAGCACTATTTTGGAAGAATGGAGTACCGCCAAGGCGGAGATGGCCCGGTTGGAGGCCCTGCTTCCTGCCTCGGCGCTTAGCAAGCGCGGCGAGGTGCTGATCGGGGTGTTGATTTTGGTGCTCGTATCCGTCGTCATCTGGGATCACTTCAAACCGTCGCCGGCACCCGTTGGGCAATGGGGCGCTGCGGAAACCAGCAAGCTGGTATCCGACGTGATGAAGGAACAGCTCAAGATGTCGAAGACGCTGACGGTGTATGCCCCTGCCGCCAAGAAGAAACTCGACCTTCCCCCAGAGTACCAGAAAGACCCGAAGCAATACGTGCTTGCGGCTACTACCCTCAATCCTGATTACCACCCACAGACGACCACAACGCTGGTGAACAGCGAGACGGGCGAGAGCACGACAATTACGCGCCGCGAACCCTACCTGCTCATCGCCGCGCAGCAAACGGGCGAGATCCGGGTGGACTATGGCTACAAGAGGTCAGCAACCGTGGAGACCGGTACAGGGAACAGTTATCTCATCGGAATCGGTCAGTGGCAGACCATCGCAAACACGATCAAGATGGAAACCAAGCGCGTTGCCCGGTTTACGTTGCGGGAAGATTTGGTGCAGGTTAAAGGTGTTAACCTCGGCGGAACGTTGAGCGTGGATAGTGACCGGGACGGATTTATCGGGGTTGGCGCCGGGTATCGGTGGTAGATGGTAAGAATTGCTCCTTAGCAGGTGAATCCTGCGGCCTTACACTCCCACCTGTTTCGGTTCCAAGGTGGGAGTTTTCTTATACCCGATTTCCTCAAGCATGGACTCTGCTTCAGCGATGTACCAGTCATAATTGATATCGTCAAAGGCCCGAAAGCGCCTTAAATACTCCTTATCAGCCGGTCAACCCGGCGTACTAATCGCCGCCCTGTTTACCTTCCAAGGGCGGCGTTTTCTATTCCCCGCAATACATAATCAAGTTCTGGTGACAGCTCGCAATCCCGGCCATGTGTTTCATCGGAGCATCATTCCACGGCTTATCGGTAAGATCAACAATGCCACGATTTACGCCGCCATCCGGTATCGTAATAGGCCAAATATTCCACAGCGCGGAATCCTTTTCTACAACCTTCTGGACGTAATTGTTGCCGACGAGATCATACTCATAAATGCGATTCGAATGGGAATCCTTGCGCCCGGTATCGTGTGCCTGTATCTCGCCCAGCTTAAGCAGCGCGTTTACCGTCCCGTGGCTCGTTGACGGACATAGCGAGACAATACCATTGATGGTCATTGGTCCATTCGCAAGCAGGGCATCTTTTACGAGACACCGCTTTGCTTCGGCTTCGTCCCGCATTTTTTTTTTGGATGGGCTGATGTAAGTCATTTTATCTCCATCAACGCATCAACAAGTGCGGAAACTTCGCCTAAGAATTTCACCGCCTCTGCCTCTATGGTTTCGATATACCCATCATGAGGAACATATCGAACAACGAATAATTGCAGGTTAGCGGGCAGACGGCTGTCGTAGCTCACAAAGTCGCACCATTTCCGGCCCGAGCAAGAAAGCTGCCAAGCCATTTGCGGGAGGTATTTCGATGGCGGCACTTTGCCTAGCAGGTAATCAATATGCGTTGCCGTGTTAGGGCATTTGATTTCCACCAGTCCGTCAGTTCCCACAAGTCCATCAGGCGACATGCCGGACATGGCTATTGTGGGATGATCCATAAATGAGATTTGTTCGACCATCGTATCGGTGAGGATTTCATAAGCGGCTCTTGCAATTGGCTCTGTTTCGGTGCCGTGCTGCATTGACGCGTTGGTAAAGAACTCAGCAGGTTCTCCGGTCAGCCGTTCCGCCACCAGTTGCGCCATGTAGTTCTTCCGGCTTGCGGATGTGCCGCTTTTAGTCGTCGCCAGCACGTCAGCTAGCCGTGATGCGGTCAGTTTGCCCAGGCGCAGATTTAGCCACTCCTCGCTGCCCTGTTCGATATCGTTCATTTAGATTCCCCTGCGGTCAGTTCTTTGCCGCGCTTATTCTTGGCTAGGATGATCGCCTTCTGTGCCGTGGTATCTTTTCCAGCGGCCTCGAACGAACTTGCGAATACGGTCTTGAGATTGTCAAGCGTCCCGCATGATTCAATCAATTTGATATGATTCTCTACAGGGAATTCTTCCTCCGTCTTGTACCGGCTTTCCTCGTCCTCTCCCGTCTCGATTTCAAACACCTTGAGGACGGCGTATTTCTTTGCATAGCTCAGAGCCTTTCCTGGTGCCTTGTCGGCGTTGTCCATCGCATGGCCCTGCATCCTGACGATAAACACGTCTTCTGGTCGATCAACATTGACGAACTTGAAGTCGTAGGTTGCCTCATAAAGACGCTGCTTTGCCGTGCTGCCGTCCGTGCCGATTATCGGCAGGTTGAATGTGCTTTCGATCAACGTAGGAATGCACACGATGCCATGCTCAATCATGTGCTCACGCGTGATAGCAGTGACGGTATCGTGAGTAACGGCCTTATAAGACCCGCCGCCAGTGCTGACGCTCTTGTCCTTCTGGACGTACCCAATGGCCTTGCGAACGGCGTTGATGCGCTGGTAAATGTTATTTTCATTTTTGGCTTGCGCCACTTCGTTACTCATTTTGCACCTTTCAAAAATGGCTTGATGGCATTTGCAACCGCTTGGAATTCTTCCAGTTCTCCGTAAACCGCTACAAACCTTTCCAGCATCGCGTACCCATCCAGGCGCTCATTTTCAATCCGCAATGCTTCACGGCGCTTGTCTTCTTCGGCATCACGCTTGGCCTGTTCTGCCGCTTCCTTGGCCCTAGCTTTGGCGCGTTCCTTTTCCTCAAGCGCGAATTTCTTTTGACGCTCAACTTCTTCGGCCTGACGGCGGATGGCATCAAGCCGATTTTGTTCTTCGCGCCGTGCGGCATCTGCTTTCTCCTGTTCTGCCCGGAGTTTGGCTGTTTGCTCATCAATCAGCCGTTGAGCTTCGCGGCGCTCCTGTAGCGCCTTTTCTTCGGCCTCCTTACGGGCTTGCCGTGCTTTGCGGTCTTCTTCTTCGCGCAACAGACGGGCGGCACGTTCTTCCTCTTCCAGCTTTAACCGGGCGGCTCGTTGTTCGGCTTCAATGGCCCTTTGCGCAGCTTCTTGCTGTTCCACTTGTGCCTTGCGTGCCTTCTCGAGTTCGGCCTGCTGACGGGATATCTCGGTACGTTGTTCGGCAAGGATTCGCTCCTCTTCTGCCTTGCGTTCGGCTTCGATTGCAGCGAGCCGGTCTTGTTCGACTTTCACCTTCGCAGCTTCGGCTTCGGCCTTGCGCCGGTCGGCTTCCTTGATCTGGTCGTCAATCGGCTTTTCAAGTGCCATCAATTCGGCGGTGATTCGCCGCGCTTCGCTGTCAATCTCCTGCGCACGTTTCAGAGCCGGGGCTTTAATATCCACTCGGGTTTTCTCAAGCGCGACACGATACCCACGAAGCTCGGCACGGCCTTTGGTGGCAGTCTGCAAGCCTTCCTTCGTGGAAATATCAAAGATGACACCGCCGTAGCGATGCTTTAAATCTGCCAAGGCCAACGCCGTTACGCTGTATTCGGAAATCGTGGTAACAGGTCGTTCAATCGTTTCAGTGTTCATCATTTCCCTTTCGTTACTTCCCCATTAGTGACAGGCAGAGCTATTCGCCATATGCCATGCGCCTTACTTCCCAAAGGTCATCTTCAACTGCTGGGCCTGCACTGCGTTCATGCGCAAAATTCCTAATGTCAGCAATCAACGCCTCTAATCTTTCAATATCATCTGCTGCATCATTCAGCGTACCAACAGCAGACCTCGCTTGCGCCGTGTTAACTCGTTCTGTTGCGAATCCGCGACATATGATGCGCAACTTTTCTGGAATTCCCATCTTCATCCCTTTCCTTACTCATTCCAATCCGGCGAAGTGTACCGGTCACCATATGCGCCATATCCATGCTCAATTAATCCGTCAGCATGGCAAGTCTTGCAAAATACACCAGTTCCTTCCCAAGATACCGCCGCGCCTTTCGGTGCTACGAAGTATTCCCCAAGCGGTTTTGGTAACTTGCAATTCTGGCAAACTTTTTCCATTTCCCGGCCCCGCTATTAGTTACTACCAGTCTGCTGTGCTGTTAAACCCTAAACCAAGCAGTTCAAAGGCGTGTATTCCGGTATGGTGAAAGACCTAGACTATGACCTAGGACTTAACAAGATCGTCCGTATGCGGAGCCTTGACCCGACAGCCTATCGATGTATGCGTGCTATCTTCGCCGCGCATTAGGATGTTTCAACATCTTGACCCGCCCGGTATCCTGTGCCACCACTTGCCCCGGTCTTCGTTGTCTCCCGGCGAGTGCTGGTTCGATAATGACGGCCATGAAAAAACCCGCTAAGGCGATGGCTCTCAAGCTGTGTGGGCAACTTTGGTTTTTCACCTAGAGAACCAGCCCCTTAACGGGTTCTGATCTTCGCTCAAGCCCACACTCGAACAACACAACTTTACAACACCACCCAATCCACTGTCAACTGGTTTCACCGGCCACGTTATTGCAACACGCTGTAACCACGACCGGCCAAGCATTTGCTAATCACCGACCTCTGTTCATTCTCAGCACGACCCGCAGCCCCAGCCGCGCCACCGATAGCACCAGCACCCACCATAGCTTTGCGGAAACCGTCTCCACGTCCACCGCTAATCACGGCAAGGAGGATGCCAAGCCCAGCGCCCGCAACAGCACCGACGGCGGCAGCTTCACCGGCAGATGAAAGCCGATCGGCGTAGTCCTGGCAGTCTGACAAATCGCGCCTGTATTGTTGCGCATCGCCAACACCGTCAACCATCGGTGAAAATTTCGCACCTGTACCAGCGCAGCCAGCCAGCATTGAAACCAATAAAGCACTCGCAATTAATTTTTTCATTTCCTACTCCCTTGTCCATACGTTAAAATCTGATGCCGTTCGTGGCATTCCCACGATCCAGCATGCCGCTCGACAATCACCCGTTCATTGTCATACTTCGGATTGCACTCGACATAAAACTGGCGCTCGGCCTCGTTCCGTGCTTCCTCGTCGCGCATCGGCATTATTACCGATATCACCAGCGCGATTAGGATGGTCAGGAGCCAGACTAGGGAGCATTGGGTGCGGTTTGTCATTGCAGCCCCGCTTTCCATGCCGCCACAGCAGCTTGTGGTGTTGCGCCTGACTGCCACATGCCGCCATTCCCGCAAAGCCAGCAACGAAACGAACCGTCATATCTTATTTTCATGTCAAACCTCCATCAGCTTGCGAGGGCTACAAATACGTCCCGGCCTCGCGTGGATTTCATCTGGGACAAAAAGGAATAATTCTCTAATGTGCCGCATCACCTGTACGGATTTATAGCTCACACCAGGGGCCGGATAAACACCAGTGACGCGCCAACCGATAGCAGGTGTGAATTTCACTGAGACGAGTTTCATGCCGCCGTCTCAACAAACTCGCCGTTATCGTCCAGCACATACCAAACATCAGGTCTGATACCGTTATCGCCAACTTTCGATGCGCGAATGTGCCGGATGTTGTAACCCGCGTCGTGGTTGCACAGGACGATTGCGCCGTCTTTATCTGCCTTCGCTTTGCCGAATACGCCGATATTCATTGCTACGGAATTTTTGCCAGTGGCGCTGCTGGCTGAT
>PKWO01000182.1 GCA_003132085.1 Oxalobacteraceae bacterium
TGCCGTCGTCGAAATAGGCGCGGCGATACCAATTGCCGTCCCAGGCATTTTCTTCGATTTTCTGCCGCAGTTGCGCTGCTTCAATCTGGCACCGCTCTGCAAGTGCCGGGTCGCCATGTAATTTCGCCACATCGGTAAAGCGCATCAGCACTTCATATAGGAAGAAGCCCAGCCAAACGCTCTCTCCCCTGCCGTTCGCACCTACCTTGTCCATGCCGTCATTCCAGTCGCAGGAACCAATCAAGGGCAGACCGTGGACGCCGAATCGCAGCCCGTGAAGGATGGCGCGGACACAATGGTTGTATAGGCTACCTTCCACCGCAGAGCGAACCGGCAAATCGTAATACGAATCTTCTTCGGCATTGACTGCCCTGCCTTCAAGAAAATGCACGCTTTCGTCGAGTACGCCGGTGTCTCCGGTGCTGATCACGTAGCGATAGGTTGCCAGCGGCAACCACAGATAATCATCCGAGCAATGGGTGCGCACGCCGCGGTCCGATGGAGGATGCCACCAATGCTGGACATCGCCTTCGACGAATTGATGGGCCGCGCACAGCAATAGATGTTCGCGCACCAGATGCGGCTCGGTATGAATCAAGGCCATCACGTCTTGCAACTGATCGCGGAAACCGAACGCGCCGCCCGATTGATAATAGCCGCTACGCGCCCATAGCCGACAAGCTATGGTCTGATATACCAACCAGCCGTTGGCAAGTATGTTCAATGCCACATCCGGCGTTTCCACCTGTACTGCCCCAAGCGTGCGCTGCCAATACCGGGCCACTGCCTCCCGCGAGTTGCGCGCGGCGGCCGCACCGCGGTATCGATGAACCAGACTGCTGACATCGGCGCTACGGCGTCCGGCAACCCCCATCATGAAGACAATCTCCCGTTCCTGGCCGACGGCCAGATCAAATGGAACCTGAATCGCCGCACACGGATCCAGCCCCGCCCCGACCTTACCCGACAACCGGGCGCGGCTCATCGCCGCCGGATTGCGCAGCGAACCGTTGCGACCGATAAATTCGGCACGGTCGCCGCTGACGGTCCGATTAGTGGCATCGACATCAAAGAATGCAATTCTGTCGGCGAAGTCTGTGTTGTAGGCATTGTGCGCGAACAACGCGCCGCTGATCGGGTCCGATTCGGTAACGATATGCATGGCCGACTTCGGCCGCAAATCCCCGAGTACCCACTCCACATAGCCGGTCGCCGATAGCTTGCGCTCGACATCCGATTCGTTGCGCACCTTCAACACCGAATATTTGATCGACGCATCCATCTCCACATAGATCCAGAGTTCGGAGCGGATGCCGCCTTCGGTATGTTCAAAGACGCTATAACCGAATCCGTGCCGACTGACATAAGATCCATGGCCGCGGCAAGGTAACGGCGTCGGGGACCAGAAATGTCCGCTTTCTTCATCGCGCAGATAAAATGCCTCGCCGCTGGCATCGGAAACTGCATCATTGTTCCAAGGCGTAAGGCGGAATTCATGCGCGTTCTCGCCCCAGGTATAAGCCTGGCCGCTCTCCGAAATCACGGTACCAAAACGAGGGTTTGCCAGCACGTTGGCCCAAGGGGCCGGCGTCACGTTGTCCGGTCCGGTGGTAATGACATATTCCCTTCCGTCGGGAGTGAAGCCGCCGAGACCGTTGAACAGCAATAGATCTGGTCTTGCGGGATTGACCGTGTCCGGCGCGACGGCTTTCTGAGCGCGGATTGGATTCAATGGCGGCATCCGTATGTCCGGCGTACCGCGTCGACCAATCTGTTCGACCAGCGTACCGCCGCTATCGCTAAGAACCACACGCGCCACCGATTGCAGCAATATCCGGTCCTCGCTCGACATCTGATCGGCAAGACGGACAAAAATCCCGCCCGGACGATCGATGGTGTGGGCTTCGATGCCGGAGGCGATCAAGCTCATGATCTGCTCCTGTAGCACTTGTCGATAGCCGGCGTGATCTTCATTCCAGATCACCAAGTCCACTACCAAGCCTTTCAAGCGCCAGTAGGCGTGAGCCTGCACCATTTGGCGCACCAAATCGATATTGTCCGGGCTTTTGATCTTCAAAAGCACGATAGGCAAATCGCCGGATATCGCGTAACTCCATAAACCGGATTGACCGCGCCGATTTTTGAGTAAAATGCTCGCCTCGGCACGCAACTGGGCGTTCGAATAGATAACCGACCCGGCCAGACGCGCATACAATTGCGCATCGGACTCGCTCGCATTGAGCTGCCGCAACACGACATGACTATGGGTCCATGCCAGCTCAAACACCCGATCCGCCAAATGCCTGTCCTGATATTTCGCTATCAGGTGTAACGCATCGTCACGGGTCTCCGCCACGCCGGTTACGATGTCGATGACCGCTACCTGCTCCGGATCGAGTTCGATTTGAAACCGGATCGCGACGATCGGATCGAGTACCGAACCTTGGTTGCCGGACAGTGCCGCTAAATCCTGCATCGCACGCGGCGCAGCGACACTGTTGCCGCGTCCAATGAATTGGCTGCGGTCTGTTTCATACGACGCCTGCTGGATGTCCGCGCCATGCGCAGCCATCAAGTTAAGCATCCATGGCATGTGTTCGCCCGCGGACCTGGGTCGCCGCGTGCAAATAATCGCATGCTGCTGCGCAAGTATCTCGGTTTGCACAAACAGATTGCTAAAGGCGGGATGCGCTGCGTCAGCGGCGGCGGGAGCCAGCACTACCTCGGCGTAACTGGTGATATCTATCGTTCTGCGCACGCGCGAGCGATTGGTAATATGGGTTCTGCGCATTTCGATGTCGTCTTCCGGCGACATCACGATTTCCGTATGCATCTCGATATTGTTATCGCGACGGCGAAATTCAGCCCGCCCTTCCGAGAAGATCACTTCATAACTGTCGGGCTTGGTCAAGGTTGGCTGATACGTGGTTGACCAGAAAGACCCGTCTGCCACATCGCGAACATAGCAGAATGAACCCCAGCTATCGCAGGTGCTGTCTTCGCGCCAGCGGGTGACCGCGAGATCTTTCCAACGACTGAAGCTACCCCCCGCATTGGTCACCATCACGTGATATCTGCCATTTGACAATAGCTGAATTTCCGGCGCCTTGGTGTCGAGGCGCCGGAGTATTCGCATCGGCATTTCCTGTTCGCCGGTGCTCGTCCGAATGTCGGCCAACTCGGTAGTATTGGCATAATAAGCCGCCGCTTTCGGAATTCGTTCCTGCAGCAATAGCATCGTCGCCAGGAACAAAGGGTCGGACTCAAAGCGCTTTTGCATTGGTCGATCGAGCAGAAAATATGCCAGTGACAACAATCCCATACCTTGATGATGGGCCATGAAAGACTGAATTACCGCGCACGTTTGCCCGCGCGGCAAGCGCGCGGGTGTGTAGTCGACTGCCTCATACAGGCCAAATTTTCCTTCAAAACCATCTGCGGCGAGCCGCTGCAAATTGCTGCATGCTTGTTCGGGCGCTACCATCAACGCCAACATCGAGGCATACGGAGCCACCACCAAATCGTCGCCCAGCCCCCGCTTCAAGCCCAGACCAGGAACGCCGAATGCACGGTATTGATAATTCAAGCTGGCATCGAAGGTGTGAAAGCCGGACTCCGAAATGCCCCATGGCACGCCGCGCTGCGCGCCGTATTCGATTTGCCGCTGCACTACCGACTTATAGGTCTGATCGAGCAGCGTATTATCATAGGTCGGCATGACCAGCAGCGGCATCAAATATTCGAACATTGATCCGCTCCACGACAACAGGATCGGTTCGCCACCGGCGATCGTCAACTGGNNCCAACGCAAACCAGCTTTCTTGTGGCAATTGACCTTGCGCAATCATGACGAAAGTACACAACCTCGCTTCGGAGGCCAGCAAGTCGTAGTGACCGAGATCGCACCGCTGCTCGCTGACGCTGTAGCCTATCGTCATCAGATGCGTGGTCTTGTCGTACAGGAAGTCATACTCCATCTGCCCGAATTCGGCCGACTGCTGTGCCATCCGCTCGATCTCCGAGATCCGCGCAGCGGCTCGGCGGCTACCCAGCGCGATCATATCGGTCAACGCTTGTCGTTGCTCGTCTTCGCCGGGAAGCGCGGCAAGCCCGGGGCCCTTCGCATTTTCCAACAACCAGCGTGCCTCCAATTCTGCCAGCCCACGCAACGTCGGGACCGTACTGAAATCGACTGTATCGTGGAGCCAATCAAGCGG
>PKWO01000373.1 GCA_003132085.1 Oxalobacteraceae bacterium
TATAATTGTCCGGACAATTATATATGAAACTCTAGAGCTGCACAACTTTTTTAATGTGCGATAGTGGGTCCGTTTGTTTTCAACTATCCCAAAGTCTGTCATAAAGGGAGCGTTGCGTCGTCATGAAAACTCCACCGTTTCATGGAACGGAGTCGAAGGGATCCAGCGACCTGACGGAAGGCAATCGTTGGCATGGCGAAACGACCAAAAATATCGGCCCGTCAGGCGAGCAGCGCTATGGCTTCTTCGGCACTGATCACATCGCCGTATTTCAGCCCGATATCGCGCAGGTTGGCATCATGGGCATAACGATCACGGTCGCCACATGCATCGCTTGCGACAACCACTCGGAAATTGTGTTGAAGCGCATCGACAGCCGACGCCCGCACGCAGCCACTGGTGCTGAACCCACATACAACTACCGAGTCCACATTCCGCGCCTGCAGCGAATTGAGCAACGACGTTCCAAAGAATGCGCTGGGCAGACGCTTGATAATAACGAGGTCATCTGTCGACGGCAGGATCTCCGGATGAATGTCTGCCAGCATGCCGCCCTCCTCCAAAAGATTCAGAATCGGCAGTTTTTCCCTCAGGACGCTGCCCTGATCTGACCTGGAGTAGGCGTTCACGGTATAGGCAATCGGAAGTTTCCGACTCCTGAATCCTTTTATGAGTGCAGCGATCGCTGCAAGCTCTGACGAGCTTTCCGCACCAAGCGGGGACGCTTTATCGGCAAACCCAAGCGTCGCATCAACAATAATCAAAGCGGGATGCTTGCCGAGCCCGACGCGCGCATGAGGAAGTGTCGCCATACAGTCTCCGATAACGTTGGTTTAAAACTCATACGAACAATGTACAACATCTGGGGCGAGTGCCGACTCGCTCCAGATGTATCTACCCTCGGATGTATTACTGTCCTGCTGCTTCGAGTTTCCCCAGCGTCACATCGTCGGCCTTGATATTCGCGTTTGTCCTCGCGCTTGGATGATTGACGAATACCGTACCATGACGCCGCTTGAAGTCCATCGTATGTCCCTGATTCGAAATATAGGTCATCGTACCGTCATCACCCTTCACTGCACGGGTAGAGTAAATCATCGACTTCCAGAAATCGCCTTTCTTGTCGTAGGTCTCGGCGAAATGGATCCGATTTAGCTGCGTATCCAAATAAATGATCTTACGGCTGTATGGATGGTCAGTGGGCGGAACAGCTTCAATCACGTGTACCTCCCGCGGCTCCCACTCATCTTTGATATTCCAATGAGGGGCATTTTTCAGATCGACGGTCGGAAACTCCTCCGGCGTGCCTTTCTTGGATTCATCCCATGCGCTTGAGCCGACGGCAACAGCAAGTACCCAACGCTTGCCGAGATATTTGTAGCTCTTGTACCAACTGGGGCGCGCATTCCATATCTCAATATCGTCGTTTAGCTGATCGGTGCCGCCGATCGGATCCATCCAGGCACCGCCTGGCAAGCGACGCGTACGGCGTACGTTCTTGATGTACACCCACTGGTCCTCAAGTCGGGCACTGTCATAACGCGTGGTGAACGTACCGAGCCCACGGATATCCTGTGGATAGGTGGCGAACAACAAGGTGCGAGTAAATTCAGAGCCATCACCATCAACTGGCACGCCCTGTCCGGTGAGACGGTTTTTCATAAAATAGCGCAGGAAACGCCAGTGCTGGGTGCGCTCTAGGCCCTTGTCCTGATCAATCAATAAGAATGCGAACTTCGGATAATCCATGACTTGCCCAACCGGCGACGCATAGTAAAAGTTCCATACGAGCTTTTCAGCGTAGTTGGGATCGTCTGACTGCGCATTCGGGAATGGAATACCCGCCTTATAGCCGGACACCTCGTTTTTGGCCGGATCGTATTTCACTTCACCCGCATATTTTCGCGTGGCTTCAATGGTTTTAGGATCTAGCGCTATCGGAGCTGATTTTTTTAACTTGATTGTGAGGCCATAATCACGGATCTGCAGTTCAATTTTTTCCGGCAACATGCTGCCAATCTTCTTGCCTTCAAACGTGTCGTTCTTGACCTGATCCAGGTTGGCCTTACTGACCACGGTCCCTGCCGGAAGCTCTGCAGCAACCGCGTTGATGACCCCCGCTGCCATTAATGCTGCCAGCGTCACTTTATAGAACTTTTTCGTTTTCATTGTTTATCCCCTCTATGTGTAGAATATCTTGTGTCAGATCAGAACTGCCGCGTCACACGGATGGCGAGTTGGTCCGCATTGGCAAAGTACCCAATCAGACTGGGGCCACTTCCCTGAACTTCATATTGTCCAGTGGTCGGATTGAGATAGCGTGTTTTCTCGTTCCCATTGGCGAAAAAAAGGTCGAGTTCGGCTCGCACACGCCACTTGTCGCCCAACACCCACTCGATCGACGGAATGAAAAAGCCGCCACCGTAACTCACGTCCCAACCTACCGCGATCGTCGGATTGATGCGGTCATTGCTGTAGTTCATAGCCAAAACCCCTGTCAGAAGCGCCGAATCCCTGGCGCGCGCAGGGCTCATGAAGGCACCTTCGACCAATTCATCGGCACTATTAAACCCGAGAATATGTGTGTTGAAAAGTTGAATCGAACCGAAGGACGGGCGGCTGGTTCCGATCGAACTGCTCAGGTTAATGGTCTTATCGATACGGAACATGGTCGTCACCGTATTCTTCAGCATCACGCCGAATGCGCCCGGAGTAATATTGGTGCCAAATTTGCCGTTGTCGAAGCCATAGTTATAGGCGCTATCTTTTTGATAGACCACTTCGGCAGAAAGCACGCCATCCACCGCTGCGTTATAGGTTGATACCGTAAAACCGGCAATCTCCGTCTTCGGCATTATCCAGTCACCGAACTGCAAAGGATTGCCATAGGGATTGGGGCTGTTCGCGCCACATGCTACCGGAGTCTGCTTGAATGAAGTGTAGGAACTTGCTGGCCTACCGAGCAGCCCAAGTGTGGCAGAGCAGGGATTGAAGACTGGGTTACCATTGAATGTACTCAATGCGGCTAGAGAATAATTTATATCTCCAGCAGTCCCCTGCCAACGTAGTCCACCCGTTACATCATTTACGTCAGCACCTTTACTATGGTAGTTGTAGTCAGACGCATACATGAAGCTTGCTCCCCGAAATGGCTGCTCGCTCCAACGGCCACCTGCGAGATCATAGCTGTTTCCTATATCCGAGTTACGATCCCAACCGGGACGAATGAATGCATCGAACGAGCCTTTGGCCTCCGGCACCTGAACGGTCATCCGTGCCATGATCAATGGTTTGCGCAGCTCCTCGTTTTCTGGCTCGAGGAAAGAGCGCCACCGGTAGTCAAAGCCTTGGACCACGTCCATTGCACGGAAAAAGTCGCTCTCGCCCCATACAATCTGCTGTTTGCCGACTTTCAACTTTACCCTGTCGTTCAGGGTAAAATCGCCCCACAATTCACGCAGCTCTCCCTCGTTATAGTTATTCATAATGCCGCCGATGTTGCCGCCACCGGTGGTCGAGAATACGCTTGCTGTGGAACCTGGCGGTGCATTGGCGGGTGGAGCCGTCAATGATCTTAAATAATTCGTTTCGTATTCTCGGTCAAGGCGGCCAATGGCCTTGAATTTCATGGAAGTATTGGGGTCCCAATCGGCATCAAGATCAATCGTGCCACGGACCATAGAAAGCTTGTCCTTGGCATTAGCGGCTTCTGGCTGATTCTGTAAATTCATTGACCCCGCAGCACGCACATAGCCACCGAGATTAAAGGTGCTCTCCGGTATAACTCCAGCATCGTCCGCAGCAAATCCCGGCGAGGTAATTGCAACTGCCATAATGGCGATAACCGCTGAATTGAGTCTTGTGATTGGTTTTTTATGGTCCATCATGTATTCCCCTAAAAGTTGCTCCTATTATTTTGCGATAAAATGCGAACCTCTTTATACACTCCCTTGTACAACAACATCGTTTAGACTAAAAGTGTTCGTCTGATAAGTCGCCTGATCGAAAATGAATTTTGGTTTTAGCAGAACCACTAGCGAAGGCATCAGAAGCAACGAGCTTGCCGCCGATACGAACAACCAGAGAGCCATAAGAATCCCCATCTCAGCCTGAAATCGGATCGATGAGAAGTACCAGATGACGACGCTCGTAATCAGTGTCGCTGCGGTTACGAGGACACCGCGTCCCGCCGACAGCAGAGACCCTTCGACAGCCTGAGGCAGCGTGAGGCCGCGCTTGAGTTCCTCGCGAATACCATCCACCACATAGAACGCATAGTCGACACCAAGGCCAATGCCCAATGCGGCGATCGGCAAGGTATTAATATTCAGACCTATTCCCTTCCATGCCATGAAGCTGAAGGTCAAGGTATTCGACAACAGGACAGGCACCATGAAGAACAAGCCTGCCTGCAGTGAGCGGTAGGCCACCGCGCAACAAATGAGCAATACCAGCAACGCCAGCGCAATGCTTTCAATCTGGTGAAACAGGATGACTTCGTTGACTGCGGCCAGCACCCCGACCAAGCCGCCTGCTAGGCGGAATTTCACGGGACTGTCGGGATTGGCAGCGTTAAACTCCTCGACCCGTGAGATTGCGGTGCGAATTGTTTGGCCGGTGTGATCGCGGAAGAAAAGGGTAATCGACGCGTCCTTGTACTGAGGATCGACGAAGCGATCGATATCGCCCGGATCTGTTCCAGACGTGTAAAGGAACATGATTTCGCCGTTCTCTGCTGCCGAGTTGCCGAATTCATCGAAACGTGGGTTGCCTTCGTGCAGAGTACGCTTCATCACCGGCACAATGTCCGCGATTGACAGGCTAGCCCCGACCTCCGGCTGGTTTTCCATGAATCGCTGAAATTTTGCGATCACGTTCAATGCCGCAGGTTCCTTTAGCCCATCGGTCCTATCCACGCTGCCAACCACAAACATCCGATCCGCACCGGAAAATCGCTGATTGATTTCTTTGGCCGCGATGTTGTAGACAGAATTTTTCCAGAGAATCGGGGAGCCCGGATTCGCGTCGCCGACTTGGAGGCGAAATGCGTAAGCCCCCGAAATAAGGAATACCACTACCGTAATGATTACAACGGTATATCTGTGTTTTGAAGTCGCCAACTGCGCGCAGCGTCTGAGCATGGAATGCATTGCCGGTTGCAGGTTTATCGCATGCGCGTAGTGATTTGGCCTCTTAATCCAGGAAAGCAGAACTGGCGTTAATACCACGGCACTGATCGAAATTGTCATCACCCAAACAGTTCCGATGATTGCTACTTTTTGTAGTAACGGAATCGGCGCGAGCGAAACCACGATCATGCAGCCCGCATCCGCAATCACGCCCAGCATGCCGGGCTTGAACAAAGCATACATAGCTGCTTTCGACGCGGCGACTGAACTGGTTTCACCATTTTGGATTACATCGTCATAATGCGTCACTAGCTGCACTGAATGGGAGATGGCACGAGCTGTAATCAGGAACGCCACCACGATGACCAAAGGATCCATGTGAAAACCGAGAATACTCGACGTCCCAAGAGCCCAGACGGAACTAACGATACCAGCCAGCAACGGTAGAATGGTGCCACGCCAAGTACGCGCGGTAATAAACAGCAATGTGATCAGCGCAGCGAGCGTAATCAAGAAAATTCTGGCCGTCTCTGGAAGGTAATGTCTGACCCAGCCGTAAAGAAGTGGTTCGCCGATGGCACGCACGGTGACCCCGTTACCCTCGACCGATCGCATCACTTTATTTATCCCGTCAAATGCCTTGGAATAGTCAAGCTCAGCATCATAGAAGTCGACAGTAATCAATGCAGCTTTCAAATCGGCCGATACATACGTTCCGTACACCATGTGGTTTCGCAGCACCGAGTCCCTCAGGACAGCAATGTCTTTGTCAGTCTTTGGGATGTCCGGAAACATCAATGGCTGAATGTCGATTCCTTCCGTCGACGAGCGCACCTCCTTAAGCTTTTTGGAAGCGAGTGAGATCACCTGAAACTGATTCACGCCCGGAACAAATTGCAACGCTTGTGTCGCTTTTTGAATTTTCTGCAGTACTTCTGGTTTGAATATATCGCCCTGGTCAACAGACAACATGATGGAGACCATGTTCGAACTACCGAACGTCTGCTTGAATTTTTCGTGGACTTGAATGTATTGATGCTTGTATGGAAGGTAATCGTTGAATACCGTTTTGAGCTCGATGCGGGATGCGAACAAGCCCATCACCAAGGTCATGAAGGTCACAATGGAAACGACCGCTACTCGATATCGGATACAAAAGTCAACAAAGTGACTGACAAATCCATGTGGCTCAGATTCGTTCATCAAAAATTCACGTGGTTTCATTTGAAGCTCTTGAAGTGGTTATTTTTATCGAAAGATCCGAAGCCAGCGCCGGCGATGATCCACCGATCGGCCGACGGTTCGATACCGGTATACCAGGAGTAATCACGATCGACGAGCCGGACAGCGTCCCAGCTGACGCCATCTGCGCTTCGAAGCATCAGCCCCTGATCGGCTGCCACCAACCATCCTGTCGAGCCGTGATGAACATCGAACAGATGCACCTTGGTGGTCGACTCGACTGGCTTCCAATTGGCGCCGACGTCAGCTGTTGCAATAAGAACGCCGTCAAGGCCGGCGGCAATGCCGTTTTTCTGATCCCGGAACGCGACCGCATTCAGACTCGATTTGATGGGACTGGTAATGCTTTCCCACGTTGCCCCGGCATCACGCGACCGATTGATTCTTCCGAACTCGCCAACCAAAATCCAGACATCACCGATAGCGGCTACATCATTCCAGGCGACGTCTTCCCTTTTACCGATCGATGTCCATGTTTTGCCTGAATCGCGCGTCATCAAGACGGTACCGTACTCACCAACCACAAGAGCTGCGCTGACCCCGATTGATTTGGCTCGAATTAATTTTGCCGATGCCACGCTTGGAGGCAACCCGACGACCAAGGTCCAGACCTTGCCGCCATCCTCTGTTCGCATTACTGTACCGAGGTTGCCAACCGCAATGGCCCGCTTTGCGTCCCAGGCTACGATCGATTGCAGGTTGGCTTCGCCCGCAGCATGTTGCACCATCCAGGTTTTCCCCCCATCATCGCTGCGAATGATCTTTGCATTGCGCCCGACGGCCCATACGATGTTTTCTCCAGGCGCGGCAACTCCATAAAAAGCATCGCGCGCCTGGATTGGCGATAACGGGAGACTGGCACCGACCGCCGTTGGCTTAATAAAAAATGCCGCATAAAGAAGTGCGCCAATGATCAGAAAGGGAAACAGCGAGGTCGACGTCCTAAAAATTCGATTCATATATCAATTTCCCTGCATCGTCAAAGTTGAGCGTGCCGCGTTGGTGCGTTCGGCGCCACTTGCATCAGGCACCAGTGCCGAATACTGCGCCCCGCCTTTCACAGGAAAGACCGGACAGAACATGTCGGCATCGGCCATCTGCGGCACGGCCATAGGTGAAACGAAGCTGATTAACTCCGCCGCAGGGATACCTGCGACGGCTAACGCGCGAATCAAGTCGAGCTTATCGTTCAGCGAAATTTGTTTATGCAGGCTCTGCAACCCATCGCGCGGTCCCATTTCGTTGATAACAATGTCCTCGTCATTTGGCGTGTGCTTCCCCGATCGAAGTCACCCGCTTTGCAAAGATCGGCGTCTTAGGGGGTTCCAATGAAGTCTCTTCTAAGCAGCGCGCCTTGATTTCCTCAATTGTTCCACCGCGATTAAAGAGTGTCAGTGGCGGGCGCTTCGACGTCATCTCCGTGCGCAAGGCTTGGGTCGCCTGTCCATCTATGCTAAAGTCGGCATTCACCACAACGCCGTAAGACCTTGCGCCCTGCAGGCTCACCAGCCCACGTTCACAGTCGGCGGCCACTTTTTCCGGCGGGCGGTCAAGAGGATCGCCCCAACCGCCGCCGCCCCAAGTGTTGGAATACAGAATGTCTCCTATATTGACCTTGATCCGGTCGCATTTGGATGGCATCCACTCCCTGCTGCTATCAGTGCGCACCATTAGCTTAGTACTGCGACCGCCCGGCAGGCCGCCATTGACGCCCCACGGGTAGGTCAACCAACGGTCGTCGTGAATTGATATTTCCCCCGGAGCAAGGAACATGTAACCGGTGCAAACGCCATTCCCGCCGCGGTGCAGGCCGGGACCGCCGGAATCAACGATGGATTCATAGCTAACGATACGCAATGGGAAATAGCTCTCCAGGAATTCATTTGGCACATTTGTGAACGAAGGCCATAATGAATGTCCGTCGGGGCCATCGCCGACAGGTCGTCCTGGAATACCCCCGAAACCGATCTGATACAGTTGGTACCAGTCATCATTTTTGTCATAGCCGGAATACATAAAATGCGGGCTGTCTGAGAAGCCTGCGGCACTCAGTGCTTCCGGCGCGCCTTGGCCTAGCAATCCGCTCATGATGTCGAAAATACGCCCCAACAAGTGCGTACGGCATGAGAGTGCAGCGGGGCGTTTTGGCTTCAATATGCAGCCTTCTGGGATATGTACATCGACCAGATCGTAGAAGCCATCATTGAACAGGATCTGCGGGTCGAACAAATTGATGAAGAATGAGCCAAGAAACATCTTAAACATTTCTTCATTCAGCAGAAAGTTGATGGAACTGATGGATTGCGGGTCCGTGCCGGTGAAATCAAAATAGGCAATATCACCATCACGCCACAGCGAGCACGCAATCTTATACGGGCCCATCCCAACCCCGTCGTCATCAATGTAATCTTCAAAGTATTGCTTTTTCTCGGGGATCACCATTTTGATAATCGCACCCATTGCAACCCGATTACGGTCCAGCATTTCCTGCATCGCCCCAATGAAGCTATCGACGCCGAAGCGGACAATGATTTCATGTACACGCAATTCCGCCAGCCGGAGCGATGCCAGAATCGCGTTGAAATCCGAGCGATTCCATTCCGGGACCCTAGAATTGCGCAGGAGCAGGTTCAACATCTCCTTGTTCAGCACCCCGTTGGAGACGATTTTCACTGGCGGTATCTGAAGGCCCTCTTCAAAAATCTGCGCAGCATCCGTCGGCAAGCTGCCGGGCACTTTGCCCCCGTTGTCGCTCATATGGCCAAACATGGCTGCCCAGCTAACGATGCGCCCCTCATGGAAAATCGGCATCATGCATAGCCAGTCATTTAGATGGCTGATCGCGCCGTTGCAAGAGTATGGGTCATTGGTCAGGAAGACATCACCTTGCTCGATCGTTCCATCGTAACCCTGGAGGAACCCCCAGATGAATGAACCAAACTGGCCAACCACCATCTTGCCTTCATTGTTGGCAATCATTGGAAAAGCATCATGCTGTTCCCGAATGCCTGGCGACATAGCGGTGCGGAATAACACGGCATCCATTTCGGCGCGCGCATTGCGCAAGCAATTTTCAATAATATCCAGCGTGATCGTATCGATAGCGACCTTCTGAAATGGCTTGTCGTTGGTTTGTACTATTGTTGCTGGCATGACGAATCCTTTCCCCTTACTGGGTCTTCTGTAACTGATGGTTAGGCCGAATGATGATGTTTGCTACTGCGTCAACTACCCCAGTGTGGTCTGGGAGAATCACTGTAGTGGAATCCATCTGACAAACAATCGCTGGCCCAGGTATCACATCGCCATACCGCAGCTTTGCGCGGTCATATATTTTTGCGCGTCGCTCCTGCCCTTCGAAGAAGAGTTCCGTCTCCTCGATGACGGCAGCGGAGCTATCGCCGGTGCCCTGCTGCAGGGGCTCAAGCTTGACCAATGTTTCGGGACCTTCGACGACAGCGCGAAGATTGACAAGTTCCTGTGGCACTTCCAGAGCAAAGGTGTATAGCTGTGTATGCATTTCATCGAACCGTTTGGCGATCCCAAGCAGCCCCTCTTTCATGAACTGTTCACGGTCGACAGCGATGGTCAGGCTCATTCCCTGACCGCGATAACGCAAATCAATCTGGTAACTGACAGTTTGGGCGCTTTCCGACAAGCCTTCTTGCGCAAGAGAGCGGCTAGCGACATTGGTCAACTCATCCAGCATGGCCAATACATCTTCGTTCGAGGTGTCGCTCAGGCGTCGGATAAAGGTGCGCGAGGCTTCGTCCCGCAAACGTGTGGTCGCATCACCATAGGCACATAGAACGCCCGGCGCGGGAGGAATGATCACAGGCCAAGAGCCCATCAATTTGCCCAGAGCGTTGGCATGCAGCGGTCCAGCACCACCAAATGCGATCAACGCAAAATCCCTGGGGTCATAGCCCTGTTCGATGGACACGAGACGCAGCGCCCCGAACATATTTTCGTTCACGATGTTGACAACGCCTTCTGCCGCTTCCTTGATCGACTTGCCAAGCGGCTGGGCGATTGTTGCCATCGATTTTTCCGCGAGACTTTTGTCGATTTTCATGTCCCCGCCCAGTTTGGACGAGATAGGGAGGTAGCCAAGTACCACATTGGCATCTGTCACGGTGGGCTTGGTTCCGCCTTTCATATAAGCGGCCGGCCCAGGCACAGCACCAGCACTCTGTGGCCCCACACGCAATGCCTTCGTCAGTTCGGGTACGTACGCTATCGACCCACCGCCCGCTCCTACCGTACGCACGTCAATCGACGGTACTCGGACAGTGACATCCGAAACGCGGGTTTCACGCCGGGTTTGTGCGACACCACCTTTTATCAGCGCGACGTCGGTGGAAGTTCCACCCATATCGAACGTCAACAGATTTTTGTATCCGGCATGTTTGGCGACCCAAAGCGCTCCCGAGACTCCGCCTGCCGGACCGCTCATGAGCATGTTGACCGGGCTGTTGCTTGCCGCCTCGACCGAAGCAAGACCACCGTCGGAACGCAGCACCTGCAGCTTGATGCCCTTCATCTTGGTACCCAACTCACGGTGCAGATTTTCCATATAGCGGGAAACGACAGGGCGAATATATGAGTTGACGACCGTCGTTTCGGCACGCTCGTACTCATACATTTCCGGCATCACTTCCGAAGAAATGGATATGGACACACCGGGCAATACGGATTCTGCGATCGCACGTACGCGCACCTCGTTCTCGCCGTTAGCATAGGAGTTCACTAGGCAGACCGTCAATGCCTCGATCTTTTTTTCCTTTAGCCGTTCAAGGTTTTTTCTAAGGTTGGCTTCATCAAGCGGCTTTACGACCACACCCTGTGCGTCCATCCGTTCGTCGGCTTCAATGGTCAACTCCAATGGCGCCATCAGCGGGCGTTTATTGTATGTAACCCATCCGCCCAATCCGCCCGGGACAAACGAGCGAGCCATTTGGAGAACATGTCGGTAGCCCTTGGTTGTGACTAGGCCCACGCGCGCGCCTTTCCCTTCAAGAACGGTGTTGGTTGCTACCGTGGTTCCGTGCATCACATGCGTTATGTTTCTCGCATCAATACCGTTCTGTTCGCAGATTTTCGCGATCCCGTTCAATACCCCGACAGATGAGTCATGTGGAGTCGACGGAACTTTGGATGTATAAGTCTCCCCGCTCTCCTTATCTATCATGATCAAATCGGTGAAAGTACCGCCGACGTCAACACCAAGGCGATACGTGGAGGTTATTCCTTGCTTCATTAATATCTCCCTATAAAAAATCGATCTTCTTGCTTATCTGAAAGCAGAATGCTTTTAAACGATACTTTTGACCTGTGAATCTTGATTGTTTCGTACTGGAGAGCAAGAGTGCTCTGAGAATATCTGAGGACGCTGCTCAAGCGCTATAACTAGGGGTTGCAAAGGCTCGTGATAACGTGGGGAAGTCCGGCGCATAGACAATTGTGTGACGTCTAAGTCTAGGGCTCGGAGCGTCGCGCCGACGTGCCGAACACCTGAGGCAGCTATGCGACGTATGTCGCACAAGCCCAGTGTATTGGCATTTTGGATAGGTGCAGCTTGTATGGTCTTCATGTCTCCTCCAACTCCTTCTCGTGAGGAGAGCCGGACGGGCGCGCAACAAACGTGCATCGCCGCTGCCAAGCTGTCTCCTACTTTGTTTAATCGTTTGTTCGATTTTTGATTTATTTGTTTGTCCGGACAATATACGGTATACAAACAAGCATTACAAGATATTTCGTAAGACGCTGCGTTGGTTACTTGAACATCTCAATTCAGTTAAATACAGGCTATGCCCTTTCTCTCCCTGCTGATACATGCAGATTTTCGAATGAAGAATCATGACTTGACTTGAATTCAGCATTTTTGTTTTGTTACCTGTTCGGCTGACTATCGACATAGGCGGGGCTCGAGGAAAGCACATTGGCACCACTAACGGAGGCAATTTTTTTCTCTCGTTGCCGACGCAACCATGTGCTGGAACGACCACCCAGGGGTCTCTTCAATTCGATTTCTGCGAAATCAACGGCATCGAGAAGCCGCTCGAGATTAATGCCGGTCGCAAAGCCGCTGCGCTCAGCCATCAAAACCAGGTCTTCAGTGGCCAGGTTGCCGGCCGCACCGGGTGCGAACGGGCAACCCCCAATTCCTCCAGCGCTCGCATCAAAGCGACGCACGCCGACTTCGAGTGCGGCCCATGCATTTGCGACCGCCATCCCACGTGTATCATGGAAGTGTGCCGCCAGTTGAGTGAGGGGAATTACATTTGCCAACGCCGTGAGCCGTTCCTTGACATCGGCTGGCGACGCAGCGCCAATGGTGTCGGCTATCACGATTTCATTTGCGCCTGCGTCAAACATCTTGCGCGCCAGGGTTAGGATTCGATTGAGAGGCGGAACGCCTTCGAACGGGCAATCGAAGGCCACGGCGATGTAGGCGCGCGTGCGCATACCTTGTTCCCGTGCTGCACGCAAAGTTTCTTCACTCGCATTGACGGCAGCGTCAAGACTCATGTTGATATTCTTCTGGTTCATCGTCTGGGTAGCTGCGAGCACCACAGCGATCTCCTTCGCGCCGGCATTGTATGCGCGTTCTAGCCCCTTTAGGTTTGGCACGAGGACGGATCTGCGCAGCGTGGGAAAAGCAATATTCAACTGCCGCAACAGCTCGGTAGCATCCGCCATCTGCGGCACCGCCTTGGGCGAGACAAAGCTTGTCGCTTCAACACTTGCCACGCCGGCTTGAAACAACAGACGAATGAGATGGACCTTTGCGACGGTAGACACTTGCACAGCCTGATTTTGTAATCCGTCGCGCGGCGAAACATCTGTAATGAAGATTTGTTCCATGATTGCGTTTCCCGGTTATTCGATGGCGCCAGCTGTATGCAATTGCCTGATCGTTTCTTGCGAGTAGCCAAGAAGACTTTCCAAAATGTCGTCGGTGTGTTCTCCCATAGCAGGCGGGCAAGAATATTGAGGCGGCGCCGAGGCTGAGAGTTTGATCGGATTACCTGGCATGCGCACCGTTTTGCCAGAAGCAAGACTCACTTCCACGACCATCTCGCGCGCTTGTACCTGGATGTCATTTAAAGCCTGCTGGAGATTGTTGACAGGGCCGCACGGAATACGCGCTGTACGCAGTTTATCGAGCCAATATGCAGTCGACTCGGTCTTCATTTCCTCGGTAATAATTGCCTCGATTTCAGCTTTTGCAGCATATCGAACGGGCTGCTGCAAATACTCCGGCTTGCGTAATGCCGGGAGGTCCATCGCATTGATGAAACGTTCGAAAAAAGTATCCCCAATGCAGGCGATAATAATGTAACCGTCGCTGGTCGGAAAACTGTTGTAAGGCACATGCACAAAGTGGCCATTTCCCATCGCGTTCGGGACGATGCCTGACATTAAATGCATGGTCGCCATGTAATTCAACATGGATATCTGTGCGTCAAGCATTGAGACATCGACATGCTGGCCTTTTCCCATGCGCTCACGTTCGGCCAGCGCCGCCAGCACACCCATTGCACCGAAAATGCCGCCGGCAAGATCACCAATCGGGATGCCACTGCGAAGGGGCCCGCTTTCCGGCGTGCCAGTAATGGACATGCCGCCGCCCATAGCTTGCACGACCTGGTCAAATGCAGGACGCTGTATTTCGGGCCCGGTTTGGCCAAAGCCCGTAACAGAGCAAGTGATGATGCGCGGATTTATCTCCGCCAGCGTCGCATAATCAATCCCGAGACGTTCGGTGACGCCAACACTGAAGTTGTCAAATACAACGTCGGCCTTGCGCACCAAGTCGAAAAATACTGCTTTCCCAGAGTCGGTTTTCAGATCGATGCATACGCTTTTCTTGTTGCGGTTGAGCGTAAGGAAGTAGGCGCCCATTCCATCTATCGAGTAGGCCGGATCGTTCTCCAGTAGTCGCCGTGTGCCTTCACCTGTGGCTGGCGGCTCCACTTTGATCGTACAAGCGCCAAGGTCCGCGAGAAGCATGGTGCCATAAGGCCCAGATAGCATATGGGTGAGATCCAGAATTGTGATGTGTTCGAGGGCCATTGATTTATCTCGTTAATTGGTTGTCCCTCTCCTCTAACGCATGGAACGTGCCAACTTGAAAAATCATTGCAACCATATGATTCATATAGTCTTTTTATCTAACGACTCTTTCTTCGGCGTTTTATGACACAATGATGAAACAACTTCATGTTTCAGTGACACACCACCATCCATGGCTGACCATTCCACAAACCCGACCGCACGCCCTCGCATCTGCTTTCTGGCCTACCGACATATAGTGCAGCTCGCCGCTCCCATCATTGCCGAGTATGCGAACCGTGCCGATATCGAAGTCGTTGAAGGAGCGTTCGATGGTGCAATATCGATCGCGTGTGAGCGGATCAAGTCCGGCTCCGTGGACGTGTTCATTAGCGCCGGCGCTAACGGCGCCATGCTACGCCAAATTTTGGCAGCACCGCCAGTCGCTATTATTCAGCTCACCGGATTTGACCTTATGCAGGCCTTACTCAAGGCACGCAGCAAATCAACACGGGTAGGCATAGTGATGTATGGATGCACCATTCCAGAACTGAATGATGTAAAAGAGATTCTTAAACTCGAGATTGTTCAATACGCGTACGAGACACCTAAGGAGGCGCGGCTATGTTTTGACAGGTTAAGAGGGGATGGTTTTAATGTCATCATAGGATCCAGTCTCGTGGTTGAAATGGCTGAAGCGCAAGGTTTGGTCGGCATACTTGCCTATTCCTTAGACGGTGTGCGTCGCGGCTTTGACGACGCCATCGAACTCGCCCGAGTAACACGGCTAGAATCGGGAAGATACCAGCAACTGAATGGCGTACTTGGCAATTTGCAGGAAGCCGTACTCGCAGTGGACCGAAATAATTGCGTGATTGCCATCAATCCGCGGATGCAGCAACTACTAAATAAAAGCGACTTGTTATTATTAGGTAAATCGCTCGATAGCATCGAGCCGGAGCTTTCGCTGGCGAAGATCATGGAGAAAGGTATCGAGGAACGCGCTCTGGTATTCCACTTTGCGCGAAGGGACTGGATCGTGAATCGTACGCCCATCCGAGAGTATGGTGAAATTGTCGGCGCCGCGATCACACTGTACGACGCTCAAGTGATTGTCGAAGCCGATACCAGCTTACGCATACAACAGCGAAAACGCCAAACCACCGCGAAGTATAGCTTTGACGATTTGATCGGCAACAGCACTTCTTTTCTTCACGCAATTTGCACAGCCCGGCGCTTTTCGCAGACGGACCTCACAGTGCTCATCGTGGGAGAAAGCGGCGCCGGAAAAGAGCTTTTCGCACAAGCGATCCACAATGAAAGCGCTCGCGCCGGGCAGGCCTTCGTCGCCCTGAACTGCGCCGCGTTTTCAGAATCGTTGCTAGAGAGCGAGCTCTTCGGATACGAGGAAGGCGCGTTTACCGGCTCACGTCGCGGCGGCAAGCGCGGACTGTTCGAGACGGCTCACAAAGGCACCTTGTTCCTCGACGAAATCGGCGATATGCCGCTCTCATTGCAAACTCGTCTACTTCGCGTCTTACAGGAACACGAGATTACTCGCGTGGGCGGTACCGCCACTATACCCATCGACGTGCGCGTTATCGCTGCCACGCATCAGCCCTTGCAGGAGATGATCGCCAAGCGCACTTTCCGGCAAGACTTGTATTACCGCATCAACACACTGCGCTTGCCATTGCCCCCGTTACGAGAACGTTCCGACGACATTGCCATCCTTGCACAAACTCTGGTAGGACGGTCCCTAAAACGACTTGGGATAAAAATGAATACTCAACAGGTACTGGCACCGCTTTTGCCTTATCTCTCTGCATATTCCTGGCCAGGGAACGTAAGGGAATTGGAGAATATTGCCGACCGTATTTCCGTGTTTTTACTGCAGTTCGATAGGCAGGAAGACATCGCTTATGACGGTCTTTGGAACGATTGCCCGGAGTTATTTTTATCCGATCACATGGACGTACACGGCGTCGTTGATCATCTAAAGATGCGCTTGGCAGAAGTGCTCGAATTATGCGAAGGAAACCGCACCATGGCGGCGCAAAAACTCGGAATCAGTCGATCGACATTATGGAGATGGGTGAAGGAACAAGCGGGTGGAGACGTACCGGAGCAGAATTAAGGCAACGCTTATATGGATGCGTCCCGGAAAGCAAGTTTTTCGCTCGTGAAGTTTCGAAGGAGTTGCAGTCTATATATAGACTTGGCCTCATCTCTTTTGCCAAGATGATTTGTTCAGCGGTGTCGAAGGCGCTGGATTGCCGAGAGAGATCTTGATCGCAGAGGTGGTGAACATTACACGCACCAAGCACATCATATTGGCGAAAATGGTACCGAGAATGGCCTTGTTGCACTCAGGAGCTTGGCTAACAACGCGGCGCTTTCTTAACGCCAATTTGCCATGCCTTGTTCAAGGAATGGCAGTTCGACCAGGAAGCTATCACCCTGTGCGTGCGGTGGTACTTGATATCTACATACCATCACCCCGCTAAATTCAGACAGAAAACAGCGCATGGAAGGACACTAAGCTGCGCTGATCAGACGACCGTAATAACTAGAGAGAACAGGATCATCGGCGGTCAGGTTGTGCGCCGGGCCGGCGTTCGTTTCCTATGGTTTGCACCACAAGCATTTGACGCTCCTTGGCTCTCAAGATAAAAGTCGGAAATCAAGGCGCATGAAATTTTACGGCCGGTTACAATTCTGTAGAATTTCACACCAGTCATGCAATCCAAGTGCCTGGAATGCCCCGTATTACTCCACATAGCACCTCATAAAACCCCTGGGCCGCCGGCGACATGGATTTGTCCTGACGGCGCAACACCCCGATCGTGCGGCCGACCGAGGGATCAACCAGCGGCCGGGCGACCAGCGTCGGATGCTGTTTGACCGGCAACGCCAGCTGAGGCAGAACGCTGATGCCGTAGCCGGCCTCCAACATACCGTTGACGGTCGCGAGCTGCGATACTGAAATCTTGCGCCGGGAACTGACGCCGTTGCGGATCAGTTCATCATTGATGTCCGCGTAAATACTGCTTTTAGCAGTCAGTTCGATCATGGTCTCCCCGCTCAACTGTTGCCATCTGACCTGCTTCATTTTCGCCAGCCGGTGATCGCGGGTGCAAACAACGTGGAATGCCTCTTTCAACAGCGGTTCGAAAATCATTTCCTCATGCGGGTCTTTCCACTGCACCGCGACGCCGAGGTCGGCTTCGCCATACCTTACTAGTTCCAGCACGCTGCTGCCGGCATCGTCCCTGATCTGGATTTCGATTGCAGGATACCGCTGCTCACATTCTCGGATCACTTCCGGC
>PKWO01000527.1 GCA_003132085.1 Oxalobacteraceae bacterium
AGGGCGAGACCCACTCACGTGGGTAATAGTGGTATTCCTCGGCATGTTGACTGGAACGCGCCGGATCGACATAGACTGTCAGAATTTCCTGTGAAAGCTTGTCTTTGATTTTGCCGCCCAGCACGTAGACTTTCCACGGCTGGGTATTGGTGCCGGACGGCGCACGCGCCGCAACGTCAAGGATCGCTTCAATATCTTCGCGCGCAACCGGACGCGGCAAAAACGCGCGTATCGAACGACGCGACGTAATGGCGGCATCAACAATCTTTTGTTCAGTGGTTTCTATCATGTTGGCGGGCGTTGAATGGAACTCAATAAAATCCGTATGTTAGCGGGAATTGCACTCGGCTTGCGTGTCGCGCGGTCCACATACACGTGCACGAAGTGCCCTTGTGCCGACGCGACATCCTCGTCCTGCCGGAAAATTCCGACCTCATAATGTACGCTCGAATTGCCCAGTTTCGCCACGCATACGCCGGCGCTTATCCGATCCGGAAAGGCTACCGGCGCAAAATAGTTGCATTGCGTTTCGATCACCAAACCGATCACCGGGCTGTGTTCGATATCCAGCGCGCCGTTCATCACCAAAAATTGATTTACCACCGTATCGAACCAACTGTAGTAAATGACATTATTCACATGCCCGTAGACATCGTTATCCATCCAGCGTGTGCTGATGGCGTCGAAATGTTGGAAATCACGGCGCCGCTTTGCTTCAAGCTTCATTTTTTCCTCACAACGAATACAACGCCCGCCACTGCCAGCATCATACCGATGAGCCCGGTGACGCCGAGCGTCTCGCCAAACATGAGCCACGCCATCACTGCTGTGGTCGGCGGCGTCAGATAGAGCAGGCTGGTAACCTGAGTAGCCGCATTCTTACGGATCAACGCAAACAGCAAGAAAATCGCACCGATCGACAAAGCCAGAATCGACCACAAGAGCGAACCGATGAAACGAGGGGTCCACATCACCGAAGACAACGTCACGTCGAGATGTTCGAACGCAATAGCAAACGGCAGTACGACGACAATGGACGCTACGAACTGGATCAATGTTCCGGTGCGCAAATCGAAATGGGCGCAATGACGTTTTTGATACAGCGTCCCTATGGTAATCGAAATCAACGCCAGCAAACACAGCACAATGCTTTCCCACGACAAGCCAGTCAAGCTAATTTTATTCGATACTACCAGCGCCACGCCGCACAGTCCAATCAACAACCCCGCCCATTGCCGTGGTCGCAAGGACTCACCGATCAACGGCGCAGCAAATGCAGTAAGAATCGGTTGCATGCCGACGATTAAAGCCGACAAGCCCGCTGGCATCCCCAACTTGATCGCGCACCAGACGCCGCCCAAATAACCGGCCTGCATCAGAATCCCCGCAAACGCAATGTGGCGAATCTGACCGACCGGCCAAGGGGCCCGCATCACCCACACCAGCGGTAGCAACACGCACAGCACTCCAGCAAAACGCAGTAGCAAGAATGTCAGCGGAGGCGCGAATGGCAAACCGAATTTGGCGACAACAAACCCGGAACTCCATAAAAGTACGAAGAACCAGGGCATCGATGCGATCCAGAGGCTTTCCTGGACAGGTGCGGCATTTGACGCGTTAACGGCAGGATCGGCAACCGGAGGCATGTGTGACACTCTATTGAAATGGGTTATGTTCCCGCACTACTAGCGTAGTGAGCGAATCCTGCAGTGAACTCGTTCGTCTTGTTCATTTTGGAAATTTTGCGCGCCCGCTTTGCGTTCGCCGCCAAGATTCTATCGGGTAGTTTACCACGAGCAATGCCTTCAGCTATTTACGCCAAATATGTGCCCGCCTACTCTTCCATTTCGATGCCTTCAGGCAAGAAAGAAAAATATTTGGTGCGTTACGGTAAAACGCTATTGACATGCCTGAATTTAACCCTAAAATACACATTGTTGCAGCGCACAATCAATGCATACGTCGCACCTTCCAATCTGATTTTTACCCAACAAGGAGAAATTCCATGTTTGCTATTCCCGAACAGTTTTCGAATGCCACTAAAGCCAACTTTGAAGCACAGATCGCGTTGTTGACAGAATTGACCAACAAGACATTTGAAAGCGTCGAAAAGATCCTTGACTTGAACATCAACGTCGTCAAGACTTCGCTTGAAGAATCCACCGCGGCAGCCAAGCAACTGCTGTCCGCCAAAGACCCGCAAGAATTTTTCTCTCTGAGCGCGGCGCAGGCTCAGCCAAATGCAGAAAAGGCCATCGCCTACGGTCGCCATCTGGCAACTATCGCATCGTCTGCCCAAGCTGAATTTACCAAGGCCGCTGAAGCGCAACTCGCCGAAAACAGCCGTAAAGTGATTTCACTGGTCGACGAAGTCACCAAAAACGCTCCTGCCGGTTCCGAAAGTGCAGTCGCTTTCATCAAGTCTGCAATCGGCAATGCCAACGCAGGCTACGAGCAATTAACCAAGACCACAAAACAAGCTGTCGATGCACTCGAAACCAATTTGAATACCGCTACCAGCCAGTTTGTGCAAGCGGCCGAAAAGACTACCAGCCGTTCAAAAAAGGCGGCATCGTAATACAACTGCGCCCATACCGTTGACGGCGTGGGCGTTTCGTATCGATGGAACGCTGCAGAGATGCTCCGGAAATTTCGGAGCATTTTTTTTATTTCAAGCCATATTTCAAGCCGTATTTCAAGCCGATATACGACGCTAACGCATAGAACCTATATTTCGCTGCAAACCGAACCGGCAGTCAGCCATTTCGCCGAGCGGCAAATTGGCGCCAACAGCGCCGGTCAATCTACCCAGCGCTCTTCAGCTTACCGATCAATTGCTCAATGCGCACTACAGTCGTTTTATCCGGCAAAGCCGCCAACTTGCATAGATCCAGTAACGCATCCTCCTTGCTCGTCACTGCGCCGGTTTTGAGCGTCGATCGCAAAACCTCGACCTGCATCTGCAAACGCTCACGCGACAATTCCGTCGGACTTTCGACGCCCGCCAATATCTCAAAGCGCAACAAGCTTTGCAGCAATGGGCCGCGATTCTGTTCCAACGTAACTTGATATCGTCCATCCGCGGCTTGCAATGCGTCTAACGCTTTTTCAAATCGCATCCGCAATGCGTGTTCGAATTTTGTCGATAACGCCGGCAGCGCCTGCCACTGCTCCAGCGTCGCCGGTGCAGTTTCTTGCGCATCCGCCGCCGCCTGTTCAAGTAATTGGCAGAGGCGCACTTTGGCCAGCAACGCATTAAGTTCGGTATCGGCAGCGCCCCGTTTGGCAGCATCCAGTTGCTTTTGCAGTGCGCCTACTGCGCTCTGAAACCTTGCTTCGATCTGCGTCTCCACCGTGCGCGGCACCGGACCGGCCTTGCTCCATGCGTCCTTGGCGTCACGCAATATTTTCACAATCATTGGGCCGGATTCAGCCATCGATGACTCCAGCTTACCGCACAAGCCTTCTTTTTCCGCCAGATGTCTCCTTCTATCCGCATCCGCGCCGGCAGCAGCTTCCTTGCGCTTTGCAAAGAGCGCGTCGCATGCCGACCGAAACCTTTGCCACAGCGCTTGCTCGATCTTGCGCTCAAGCGGCAACGCTTTCGCCAGTTGCTGCCAGCGTTCCTGCAACGCGCGCACGCTATCCAATGCAGAACGATCGATCGGGTTCAACGCGAGTGCCTCGGCAATCAGGACTTCGCGGCGCGCGACCTCTGCATGTTGTTGCATCGCCAGCGGCTTTTGCAGCAATTGCATAACTTGATTGAATTCAACATCGAGCCGCTTCTTATCTTTGCGGTCGATATTGCCGAGCCGCTGCCACATCTGGGTAGTGTGCGCGCAAAAGGACGCAGTCGCTTTCCAGTCAGCGGTGGCGCTATTCTCGTCCGCGCAATTGGACGCAACCGTAAATTGTCGAACTTCCGCGATGATCGATTCTGCCTTCCGCAAATTGGCTTGGCGCTCGTCCGCCATTTTTTTGAAATGGGCGGCTGCCGGCGCATACGCGAGCGTGCAAGCGGCATCGAACCGCTCCCATAAATCCTTGCTNNCCAGCGCTCGCGCAAACCGCCCACTTTTTTCGCCAGTTCAGGAGCAGCCAATTCCTGTCCCGGCAATCCCTCCGCCGCCTTAAGCAACTCTTCGCGGGAAATGTTGCCGCCCCACTTGGCCCACCCCTGCAAATGGCTCAAGTCGCCGCGCATTTTGGCTAAATGCGAAGTTTGCTCGGACGACAGGCGTACCCCTTGCAAGCCCGGCTTGCGCAACAGTTTGTCGAGCTCGACCGCTGCGCGCACCGAGCCTCCTTGCAAAGCCTGCTCCATCGACTCCAGAATTTCCGCTATGTTGACCGTGCTGCCCGGCTCCGCTTCCGCTTCCGCTGCCGGCTTTATCCGGGCATTGGCATTGCGCGCTGCCGCAATGCCTTGCAACAGCGCTTCAAAGCGAAGCTGCATTGCCTCAACCGCAGCATGGTCCGTCACCGCGGGCAGCGTCAACCAGGTGCGCTTCAGTGTTTCTTCCGTCAAGCCGGCGCGCGCATCCGCATCTTCCCAGCGTTGCAGCATTGCCTGCCTTGCCGTGATCGCTTGATGACGCTCCTGCAGCGAACCCAAGGCGGCTTTGAATTGTTGATGCTGCCCGGAGAATTCCGACAGCAGATTTTTAGGTAAGGATGGTGCCTCCCGAGAAGAAAGATGTTGCGCCATTTCCTGTTCGATATTGTCGAGTGCCGATGCGACATCAGGTGCAGCCAAACTGCCTGCCTGGGCCGACAATTCGTCCAGGCGCGCCATGCTGTCGATGATTGCTCGCTGCAATTGCGCTTGCTCCTCCAGCCGTTCACGCAAAACCGAGCGAGCGCCGTCAAACGCTCTCTGGATCGACTCCGGCGCCGATCCGATCAACTGCCAGGCGTGATCCAGATCAACCACCTGATTGGGCAGCAATACCGGCTCATCGGCCAGCCGCAACGCTCGATCTATGCACTGCTGCGCGTGATGCTGGCTTTGCTGTTCCTGAGCCAGCGCATCCAGGCGCGCCTGGACGAGTTTGGCGACGCGGCGGTCGGCATTGCGCATAGCGGGCAGCAGCCGTTCCAGCATGGCCTTGGAATGCACATTCTCGGCGGCGATCAAGCGTGCATCCGCAAACTGGCATTGCAAAATAAACTCCACTGCCGCCGGTTCTTCCCCACTCAACGCGCTTGCCTGCTGCAGCGCAATATCTTTATCCCGAACCAGTGGCGGTTCCATAGCGGTCGCGAGTCCGGGTGTCGCGCTTGATGCAGGAGAGTTAGCCGGGCGCTTGAAGAAATAATCGAACATGTTGGGGAGTTGAATTGATCCGGGAAAACCGCCATGATAGCAAGTCCTCCCCCACCTTACCGAATTCCACGGCCCGAACGAAAAGATTCCGCTATACGCAACAGGATGGCGCTCAGGCTCCGATTGCCCGATATTCCACCTTAAGCTGGTCCAAGCCCGCCAACATGCACTCAAAGGCCGCAGCGGTTTGAACCGGATCTCCCTTCACGCCCAGCTCAATGTGGCGGCGGGTAGCCGCGTCGCCCACGCTAGGCAAGCTAAATACTTTGGATAACGGGAATTCGGCTTCAATCTTTTCCATCAGCGGCGTCAGCACCGACTCGGCAGTCTCGAACACCAGTACGGCTTTTTCTATGCGCGCGACCCGATGAAACAGATGAGGGTAAAGCGTATCCAACACCCACTCGATCATCGGCCAAGCCATTACCGGGAACCCGGGAACAAAATAGTGCGCACTCGCCGAGTTCGTCTTAATTGAAAACCCGGGAATCTTATTAAATTGATTGGGGATAATTGCCGCACCCTGCGGGAATTCCCCCATCTTCAGCCGATGCAAGTTGTCGAGCGTTTCCAGATT
>PKWO01000014.1 GCA_003132085.1 Oxalobacteraceae bacterium
TGTTTCTAAGGAACTATAAAATGATGGTTCTCTATTCGGGCACGACTTGCCCATTCTCCCAACGTTGCCGTCTCGTATTGTTCGAGAAAGGCATGGACTTTGAAGTGCGTGACGTCGACCTGTTCAACAAACCGGAAGATATCTCGACGATGAACCCATACGGACAAGTGCCGATTCTGGTCGAGCGCGACCTGATCCTGTACGAATCCAATATCATTAACGAATATATTGATGAACGCTTCCCGCATCCGCAACTGATGCCGGCCGATCCGCTCATGCGCGCGCGCGCGCGTCTGATGTTGTTCAACTTCGAAAAAGAATTGTTCGTTCACGTCCATACGCTGGAAAACGAAAAATCGAAGGTCAACGACAAGACGCACGACAAGGCACGTGCCGAAATCCGTGATCGCCTGACCACCCTGGCTCCATTGTTCCTGAAAAACAAATACATGCTTGGCGACGACTTCTCGATGCTCGATGTTGCCGTTGCGCCGCTGCTGTGGCGCCTCGATCACTATGGCATCGAATTGTCGAAGACTGCAGCCCCCCTGATGAAATATGCGGAACGCATTTTCTCGCGCCCTGCCTATATCGAAGCGCTGACGCCATCTGAAAAGGTCATGCGCCGCTAGGCTCATATTCGCCCGCCACGTCGCTTTCATGATTCCGTTTGCAATATGCGCGCAAACGGAGGGTTGAAAGCGATGCCGGCGGTGAACATGCCGACCCAGAAATGAGGCCCTTCTCAATATCATGTCTGAAACTTCCACCAAACCTTATTTGTTGCGGGCCATTTACGAGTGGTGCACCGACAATGGCTACACGCCCTATTTGGCAGCGAAGGTCGATGCACAAACGCGGGTGCCGAGAGAGTTTGTGAAAGACGGTGAGATCGTGCTCAACATCAGCTTCAGCGCCACCAGCGGCTTGAAGATGGATAACGACTTGATTCATTTCAGCGCCCGCTTTGGCGGCGTGTCGCGCGAAATTTCGGTTCCGGTCGAGAATGTCGTTGCGATTTATGCGAGGGAAAACGGTCAGGGAATGGCGTTTGAAGTATCCAAGCCTGCTCCCGGCGATGTGAAGGCCGACAAGGCCGATACCGGCAAGCCCAAGCAGAGCCTGGCGCCGGCAGCTTCAGGGCCCATGCTGACCGCTGTGCCGTCGCAAAACGAAATTGCCGCGGCATCAACAAGCAGCGATACGAATGACGATCCCGAGCCGCCAAAAAAAGGCGGGAGACCTACCCTAACTCGTATTAAATGAAGTAAAATTACGGACTTCAAGATTTACGCCGGCTTAGCTCATTTGGTAGAGCAGTTGACTTGTAATCATCAGGTGGCCAGTTCGATTCCGGCAGCCGGCACCAATAAAAACAAGGGCTTACAGAAATGTAAGCCCTTGTCATTTCTGCGTGCTGTCAACCAAGTGTCAACCGCGAAAGCGGGTACAAGAATTTCGCTTCTTGTAGATGTTCTGGACTGAGGTACGCATAGATCATCGTCGTCTTTAAATCCCGGTGGCCCAAAACCTTTTGTAGCGTCAGGATGTTGCCACCGTTCATAACGAAGTGACTGGCAAAGGTATGCCGCAGCACATGGGTTAGTTGCCCAGGCAACAGCGCGATTCCAGACTCTTTTATTGCCATTCGGAACGCTCCGACCGAGCTCTTGAATATTCGATTCGAAGCGCAGCCTTTGTTTTTGGAAGTATGGAATTCTCGAATTTCATTGGCAAGTTCGTCGTCAATTGGGCCCGAGCGGTTTCGATCCGTCTTGGTTTTAATGTAATGCACCATGCCGCTGTGAAGTTGCGTGATTTGAAGCGATTCAGCTTCATTCCACCGCGCTGCCGACGAAAGACATATTTTTGTAATAAAGAGCGCGTCACGTTCCTCGCGATTTTCTAGCGCACGGAGTAAGGATTTAATTTCGTCGTTATTCAGAAGCGACAGCTCGCGCTGCGGAATTTTGAACTGGCGAATTCGCGCGAGTGGATTGTCGGCTTTCCACGTTCCAAGTCGAATCAGTTCATTGAACATTGCACGCAAATATGCATGTTCGCGGTTGGCCGTATTAGGGGTTACGCCCTGGGCGATTCGAATCGTACGATACTCGGCAAAATCTTCGGTATTGAGATTTACAGCATTCGGATTTCCAAGCGCTTGACACATCCGAGCAAGCGTAGGATAACTTTGACCAGTTCGAAATGTGATGATTGTGCAAACAAAATGCCCGATATGTTTTGATAGCGTGTTGTCGGCCAAGGTCGTGCATCCGTCGGCTAATTAAAGTGATGCGCAACGTAAAATACAGTGACCTGCTGCGCAAACGTTGAATGCTCTGTTGTGAGGCAATCCGGTAAGATTGTGTGATGAAGAACTCTCATAATATTTCTTGTGGGAAATTTATTGTGATGAATAACTCCCAAAATGCAGCCCATAATATTATCGACCATGTCAAAAGTTATCCTCAATGCAAGTTTTTCCAGTTTGTTGTAACATTTAAGTCAAACTTGTCTCGACAGCATTAAAAAACCAAAGGATTAATGCGAATGCCTAACAATATCCACCGGAAACTAATTTCGCTGGAGGAACGTCGTCGGCGCGAAGAGGCTGTTAATGATGCTCGTGCGAGTGTTCAATTGTCAGGTTTCGCAATAAGCAACGCAGAGGAGGCACATGCACGTAGATATATTGATGGTGAAATTTCGCTGGCCGAGTTCGTGGAATATGATCGCGAACGCCTTGGTGGCTAAATCTGAATCAGGGTTTCGCTAGAGACTGGTCGAGGCCATAGGAGTTTGTCATCGACGGCGGGGGATTCAAACGCTATAATCGGCAAGGCGCAAACATACTCATATAATAAAATGACAATAAAACGCGGGAATGCAGGGAAAATCGAGGCTATTGACCTGTTCTGTGGCGCGGGTGGGCTAAGTTACGGTTTGCGTGAGTCAGGTGTGATTGTTAAAGCTGGAATTGACCTCGATCCGGCCTGCGAATATCCATATATAAAGAATATCAAGGCGCCTTTTTTCAAAAAAAATGTTGAGGACGTACAGGGTAAGGAGTTGGCCGCGCTTTACTCCCCTGGCGCCATTAGACTTTTAGCAGGGTGTGCGCCTTGTCAGCCGTTTTCAACGCTGGCGAATGGCCGAGATACGACAGAAGACCAAAAATGGGGATTGCTTGTCGAATTTGCGCGATTGGTTAAAGAGTTGAAACCTGAACTTGTTACTATGGAGAACGTGCCAAGAGTGGCGAATCACGCGCCATATGAGGCATTCATCGGTACATTACGGACGCTTGGATACCATGTAGATGCACAGAGTGTGCGATGTGCGGATTTTGGCATTCCGCAAGAGCGGCGACGTTTTGTGTTAATTGCGTCTCGGTTTGGACAAATAAAGCTTCCTAAGCCCGGCAAATCGGTCCGTACTGTGCGTGACGCGATATCTCACCTTAAGCCCTTGGCCGCAGGAGAAAGCGATTCGTCTGACCCACTTCACAAAGCGCGGTCGTTGACTCCAATAAATTTGGCTCGAATAAAGGCGTCACGCCCTGGCGGTTCGTGGGAAGATTGGCCAGAAGATTTACGTTCTCCGTGTCATCGGATACCTTCAGGATCGACATTCCGAAGCGTCTACGCAAGGATGAGTTGGGATTCTCCGGCACCGACGATCACAACGCAATCATTTAATTTTGGTACGGGGCGCTTTGGGCATCCCGAACAAGATCGAGCAATTACGATGCGGGAGGCAGCCATATTGCAATCCTTCCCTCCAAAATATCAGTTCGTTAAAGACGGCGGGAAAGTGCATATGAGTACAATTGGTCGCTTGATCGGAAACGCTGTGCCTCCGAAACTCGCCGAAGTGATCGGTTTAAATTTTCTTCAACATATTAAGGAATTTAAGAGTGGCTTCGTTCAAATTAAAAATTGACCTAAATGTGTTGAACCATCTGGGGCTTGGTCTTTATAGCTCGACACCTTCAATTGTTACCGAAATAGTGGCAAACGCATGGGATGCGGATGCAAAAAAAGTGACAATTAAGGTTGACTCAACAAAGGAGGAGATAGTTGTTGAGGATGATGGACATGGGATGGACAATGAGGAAGTTACGACAAAATTTTTGAACGTCGGGTATAGTCGTCGTGACAAGGAGTCGACCAAGAACAAAAGCCGAAGTGGTAAACGGGCAGTTATGGGACGCAAGGGAATCGGCAAGCTGGCTATGCTTTCCCTTGCGCGTCAGATCACAATCGTCACTAAATCTGAAAAAGCAGGAAGTGAGGCGATAGCGTTCAAATTTGATGTCGCAAAGCTTCTGGAAGATATTAAAGCCGGGAATGAATACGATATTCTTTCGGTTGATGTTCCTACAGATTTTAAAGCTGAACACGGGACGCGAATTATTCTTGAAAATTTAAATACTTTTATCAACAAGACTGAGACATTTCTTAGGCCGAGACTTGCGAGACGCTTCGCTGTTTTGGACGATACGGAAGAGTTTAAAGTTGAATTGAATGACCGGGAAATTACTCCTGATGACCGAGGATATTACAAAGACATACAATTTCTTTGGAGTTTCGATGAAGCGACAACGGTCAGGGTAAAAAAATATGCGAAAAATATTGCGACCATTAAGGGTGATGATGGCGCCGGCGGGGAGATACTGAACGAGTGCGTTCAAGAGGTGCCGAACGAGTTAAATTTATTGCTTGCTGCAGAGCCGACGAAGCTATCGATAAGGGGTTTTATTGCAACAGTTGATAAACCTGCAAAATTGGGAAAGGATGATGAGAGTATCAACCAAATTTCCATATTTGCTAATGGCCGAGTTTTCCAAGTTGACGTACTCAATGAAATTGGAGATGCACGGCACTTTAATCAATATATCGTAGGGGAAGTGCATGCGGATTTTCTTGATGATGACAATACTGATCGTGCCACGGCAAGTCGTGAATCTGTAAAACACAATGATCCAAAATACATGTCTCTTACCGGTCATTTAAAGACCGTGTTGGCAATTATTCGCGATCAGTGGGATGTCTGGCGCGTTGCTTTGCAGTTGGACCCTAGTGAGAAAACGAGTGAAATCATAGAAGACTGGTTAAAGGGATTGCCGGACGCTCGCGATCGAAAGTCTGCCGAGAAGCTTATTGGATCTATTGCGAGAACGCGATTCGCGAATGATGATGATAAGGATCAGGGATTGAAAGGTTTGTTGCTGCAAAGTGCAATTTCAGGATTTGAGAAATTGCGTGTACGTCGGCAATTGGAGCGACTTGACAGCGTTACTGATGTGTTTAGTCCAGAGTTCTTGTCCATTTTCACCAACATGGACGATATTGAGGAAAGCCACTACTTAGACATTACAAGGCAACGTCTTGAGGTAATTGAAAAATTTCAGGAGCTTGTTGACGAGAAGCATCTCGAAAAGGTTGTGCAAAAATATATCTATAAGCATCTTTGGTTGCTTGATCCAACTTGGGATCGAATTACTGGTAGCGAGGAAATGGAAGTAACGCTCACCAAATATCTTAAGGAAGTTGCTCCTGACACTGATGAGGGGGCCAGGATTGATATCGCCTATTTAACCAGCTCAGCGCGTCATGCCATAGTTGAATTGAAACGTCCTGGAGTGTATATCTCATTTGACAAGTTAAGGGATCAAGCACGGAAATATATTGCTGCTACGAATCAATATTATGTTGAGCATCCAGATGCAGGAGGTCTTCATGGCCGCATTCCGCACATTGACGTTTACCTTCTTGTTTCGGATAAACCTAAGCCGACGTTACCAAATGATGAGGTTGGCCTTCGGTTAGATAACATTCAATATATGACGTATGGGGGCTTGATCCTAAATGCTCGCAAAGCATATCAAGAATACTTTGATGCACGCAAAAATGCCTCGCGAATTGACAAACTTTTAACGGAACTTCGAAATGCGGGTCGTGCAGCCACCACTTCAATTGCCGCTGCGGTGCCAGCGGTGGCTCCGATATTGACGGTCGTCAAAGCATCACCTGCGAGCGCAAGCTGAATATTTTTTTACGCTGATTATGTTTTCCCGCGATCGGGCTGTGAGTTCCGGGGCGATTGGAGCCGAGCGAAGGCGAGGTCGCCCGTTCAGGGCGTACCCCGGCGTGTCACGGTGGCATGTAGGAGCGTTTTGGCCGGTCGTCCCGGCCAGCGACGATGTTACCGCCCTCGCGTGATAGCAATTCGGCTGTCAACGAACTGTCAACGGTGATGTTAGACGAAGTTGGCTAAAGTTATGCGGCGGCTTGTAAGGTCTTGAAATGAAATGTAAAGTTGCCCAAAGTGATTTCACGGGCATGACTTGTAATCATCAGGTGGCCAGTTCGATTCCGGCAGCCGGCACCAAGAAATAGCAGTAAATGAGGGGGTTAGCGTCCAAGTGACTGCTAACCCCTTTGTCATTTCCAGCCTGTCTTGGACAAATTTGGGACACTGCCAAAAAATGATCCAGCGTAAAGCGCGTTTTAGTCCACCCCGGACGCCAATTCCCGCTCGCACTCCTCGATTTTGTTTCGTGCATCTTCCAATGACAGCAACCAGTCTGTGTCCAAACACTCTTGACGAAAGCGACCATTGAAGCTTTCAACCTTGGCGTCATCGGTTGGCTTGCCTGGGCGACTAAAATTCAATTTGACGCCACGCTCGTAGGCCCATTTATCCATGACCTTCGCTTCTGTTACGCCTGCGTTTCAGGTCAGCGAAGTCAGTCTTGCCACGTTTTATTGAGGCGTTACACTTTTTGGCGAAAAATCGCGAATCTCGGCCATCCTGACCTGCTCCCCAGAAA
>PKWO01000065.1 GCA_003132085.1 Oxalobacteraceae bacterium
CGCGCCAGCGAGACGCCTAGCGCGATTGTGCCGGCTTCGTCATTCAAGTGACTATTGAAATGCTGCATCGAATAAAATGTGTTCTATCTATTTAATGTAACCATTATGCAAGAAAAAGCCATTACCGACTTCGACGCCCTTGCCGGCGCCATCAAGGCGTGGGGTCGGGAACTCGGATTTGCCGATATTGCGGTCGCCGATATCGACTTGAGTGCCGCCGAGCCCGGCCTGCAGGCGTGGCTGGATGCAGGCTACCATGGCGAGATGGATTATATGGCAGCGCATGGCATGAAACGGGCGCGCCCCGCAGAATTAGTGCCCGGCACCACGCGCATTATCACCGCGCGCATGGATTACCTGCCGCCCGGTATCGGTGCGGATTGGCGCGAGCGCGAGGAAAAGCGGTTAAGCGAGCCCGCTGCGGCGTCCATTTCCTTGTATGCGCGCGGCCGCGACTATCATAAGGTGATGCGCGGCCGCCTGCAGCAGTTGGCCGATCGCATCGGTATCGAAGTGGGCGAGTTCGGCTACCGTGTATTCACCGATTCCGCGCCGGTCATGGAAGTGTCGCTGGCTGCCCGTTCCGGTTTGGGCTGGCGCGGCAAGCATACGTTGTTGCTTAACCGCGATGCCGGGTCGATGTTTTTCCTGGGCGAGATTTNNGCCAGCGCCCATTGCGGGCACTGCACAGCCTGTATCGATATTTGCCCGACTCAGGCCATCATCGGGCCATACCAACTGGATGCACGGCGTTGCATTTCGTATTTGACAATTGAACTCAAGGGCAGCATTCCGCACGAATTGCGCCCGTTGATCGGCAACCGCGTGCTGGGTTGCGACGATTGCCAACTGGCTTGTCCATGGAACAAATTTGCACAGCGCGCGACCGTGCCCGATTTCGATGGGCGCAACGGACTCGACAGCGCGGCCCTGATCGATTTGTTCAGTTGGAGCGAAGATCAATTCAGGCATAACCTGGAAGGCAGCGCGATTCGGCGCATCGGGCATGAACGCTGGCTGCGCAATATTGCGGTCGGATTGGGCAATGCGCCGTCATTGCCCCACATCGTCGCCGCATTGGAGACGCGGGCCGCGCATCCGTCGCCGTTGGTGCGCGAACATGTCGAGTGGGCGTTGTCGCGGCATCGGGATCGCGACCAATCTCCGCTGACAAGCTAACCTTATCGGCGGGGATCGGCGCTACTTCAGCAGGCGCGCTAATTCGACCGCGGTTTTTACTTGCATTTTGTCGAAGATATGGGCGCGATGCACCTCCACCGTGCGCATGCTGATGCCGAGCTTATCGGCGATCACCTTGTTCATGTTGCCGGCCAGGATCAAATCCAGCACTTCCTGTTCGCGCGCGGAGAGCGTCGCCAGCCGCGCCTGGATTGCCGCCGATACGCCGGCCTGGCGCGATGCCGCGAGTGCTTCTTCCACCCGATCCATCAATTTGTTGTCGTTAAACGGTTTTTCGAAAAAGTCGAAAGCCCCGCGTTTCAGCGTATCGACAGCCATCGGGACATCGCCGTGTCCGGTCAGGAAAATGACCGGGAAGCGTCGCGTCAGATCGCGCAACGCCAATGCGTCGAACAATGCCACGCCGCTCATGGACGGCATCCGCACGTCAAGCAACAGGCATTCACCCCGAGGGTCAAGGGTAAGGGTCGATGCGCTATTGATCGCGGCAAGGAAGGCTTCCGCGCTATCGTAGGCGGCTGCCGCTATCTCCCGCGAGTTGGCTAGCCAAGTGAGCGAATCGCGGATTACTTCTTCATCGTCAACTATATGCAGCATCGGGTCTCCGCGGTACTAGGTTCAACTTGCATCGCAAGCGCGTGGTGATTGCGCATGGACTCATCAGGTTTTCGACACGTCGTCCGGCTGATTCTCCGGCGCCGCCGGCAAAGAAAAAGTAAAAATCGTTCCACCTAATGGATTCTCGGCGTGCGTCAGGGTTCCGCCATGGAACTCGATCGTGGTGCGGCATATGTTCAGGCCCATGCCCATTCCTTCGGCTTTGGTCGAAAAAAATGGTGAAAATAATCGTTCCGCGACTTCGTGCGGAATGCCGTGGCCCTGGTCGATTACCGATACGGCGACGCGGGGGGTGGTCGTTGCATTTTTGTCCAGCGATGCCCACACACGCAGTATGCGGCGTTCGGGCGCCATCTGCTGCATTGCTTCGATCGCGTTGCGAGTGAGATTGAACAATACCTGTTCCAACAGCATGCGGTCGGCCATGACCGGCGGCAGCGATGGCGCGATGCTGGTCTGGATACCGACGAAAAACTGATGCGCCTGCAATTCAATCAACGGGATGACGCTTTCGATCAGGCTCTTGATCTGAACCGACTCACGTATCGGGTCGCGTTTTTTGACAAAAGCATGCACGCTGCGGATGATTTGCCCGGCACGCTGCGCCTGTGCGCTGGCTTTCTCCAATGCCGGTCTCAGGATATTGGGATCGCCATTGCCGCTTAGCATCGCCTCGCTGTTTAATATGTTGAGTGCGCCGCTGGTGTAGCTTGAGATCGCTGCCAGCGGTTGATTGAGTTCATGTGCCAGTGTGGAAGCGATTTCACCCATGCTGGCAAGGCNNGCGCGCACTGGTCTGCAGTTTTTCCTGTTGCTGGCGATTCAGATCTTCGATCCGCTTACGTTCGGAGATATCGAGGATCGAACCCATCCAGCCGGTTTGCTTGCCGCTATCGTCGACCAGCGGCGATTCAAAAATGAGCACTGGGAAGCGCTCGCCGTTGGCACGTTGGAATATCGTTTCAAACTGCGGTGTCACGGTGCCTGCCAGCACCCTGGCGAAGCGTTCGCGGTATTCTTCCATCGC
>PKWO01000376.1 GCA_003132085.1 Oxalobacteraceae bacterium
AACAGCAAATTCGACAGCCACAGCGTCAGGCAATCGACCAAGACCACGCGATGCGGTGCGCACCAGGACAGCAAAGCGTCCCCTAAGGCAAGCGGTTCTTCAACCAAGACCCACATCGCCGAGCGCTGCTGTCTGTGGTGAGCGATGCGGGCCTGCATTTCCGCATCGCCCGCCTGTGCCGTCGCGATATAAATCATTTCCTTGCCGGCGGCCGCAGCGAGGCTTTCCGCGTACGCACTATTGCCGGAACGGGCTCCCCCCAGCACCAACGTGCGGGTCATGTCGGATTTCGATCGTCAACTACGCCGCCACCGCGGCCGGACCGAACGCATACCGCGATCTGCGCCATCATTACCATTCCACTCCTGCCTGCGCGGCAATGCCATTCTTGAACGCATGCTTTACTTCCTGCATTTCGGTCACCGTATCGGCAATCTCGATAAGTTCGGGCGGTGCGCCGCGACCGGTGATCACGACGTGCTGCATCGCCGGTCGGGCCCGCAAATCGGCTATCACTCTTTGCACATCGAGATAACGATATTTCAGTGCGATATTGAGTTCATCGAACACCACCAAACCGATAGATGGATCGACCAGGAACGCCTGACATTTTTTCCAGGCGGCCTCAGCCTTTTCGATGTCGCGCTCGCGATTCTGCGTTTCCCAGGTATAGCCCTCGCCCATCGCATGGAAACTGACCTCATCCGGAAACCGCCGCAGGAACTTTTCTTCTCCGGTTGACATCGCGCCTTTGATGAATTGCACTACGCCGACCTGCATGCCGTGTCCCATCGCGCGGATGACCATGCCGAAACCGCTTGAACTTTTTCCCTTGCCGTTACCGGTAGTGACGACGATCACACCTGCGCTACGCTTTGCCTGTTTGATCTTGTCATCCACAATTTCCTTTTTACGTTCCATCCGCACGCGATGTCGTTCATTGATGTTCCCGCTGTCTGTCTCGTTGCCGCTTCCTTCGCTCATGCTGCTGCCTCCCCAGGGACAAAAATAGACCGTTTTCCGTGTGCTATCATTTCGATCGGATGGCCGAGATAACGACTCAGTATCGGCGCCTGCAACATGTCCGCCACGGTTCCGGCTTGCCATTGGCCGTCCCCCATCAGCAGCAATGCGTGGCTGGCAGCGCTGTGCGCCAGATTCAAGTCATGCCCGACCATCACCGCCGTTTTGCCCTGATCGCGGCACAATCGTGCCAGCAAGCCCATCACACTGACCTGATGCGCCAGATCGAGCGCATTGGCTGGCTCATCCAACAGCAGCAATGGCGTATCCTGCGCCAGCAACGCGGCAATGGCAACGCGCTGACGCTCGCCGCCGGAGAGCGTGCGCAGGTCCCGCTCGGCCAGTTCGCTCACCTCCATTGCGTGGAGCGCGGCATAGGCGGCCTGATGATCATCGCTGTCTTCCCAATAGCGGCCGGCGTGATAAGGATGGCGCGCCGTCAGTACGGCTTCAATGACGCGATAGCCGAATGCGTCGCTACGCGATTGCGGCAAGAAGGCCCGTTCCCGGGCCAAACTTGCCAGGGGCCAGTCGGCCAACGCGCGGCCTTGCATTTCGACCTTGCCGCCATCGGGATCACGCAAACCTGCCAGTGTGCGTAACAGCGTGCTTTTGCCGGCGCCGTTACGACCGATCACACACCAGCATTGACCGGCCTCGATCTGCCAGTTCAGGCCGTCGACCAGAACTCGGCCGCCGATGCGTAACTGTAAACCGCTTGTGTGCATCATGTCATCTGCGCCGAATATGATGTAATTGAATGAGAAATACCGGCACGCCGATCAACGCAGTGATCACCCCCACCGGCAATTGCTGCGGCGCCAGCGCGCAACGCGCAACGGTGTCGGCCAGCACCAGGAAAATGCCGCCGGCCAAGGTCGCCGACGGCAACAGCAAACGGTGGTCCGATCCCAGCGCGAAACGGCAAGCATGCGGCACGATCAAGCCGACAAAACCGATGCTGCCGGCAGTGCTGACCGCACTCGCGGTAAGCATCGCAGCACACAGGAACAAGCCCTGCCGGAGCGAGGCCGCCCGTATGCCGAGCGTCGCCGCGACGTCGGCATGCAGGGCCAGCACATTGACCGCGCGCGCCGCCCGCAATGCAAACGCCGATGCCGCGACCAATACCAGAAACGGCAGCCAGCGCAATTGGGCTCCGGACAAATCGCCGATCAGCCAAAACACCATGCCGCGCAAGCGGCTGTCCGGCGCAATCGACAACATCAATGTCACCAGCGCGCCGCAACCGGAAGCGACGATTACACCGGTCAGCAACAGCAGCGAAGCATTTCCCTCGGTCACGCCGCCGCGCAGATCGCGGTAGGCCAGCAGGAACAGCAGCAGAGCCACTGAAATGGCGCCGGCAAATGCGGCGATATCGATTATCCAGACGGCTGTAAAGAACAGCATCGCCGCCAGCGCGCCCACTGCCGCGCCGCCGGATACGCCCAACACATAAGGATCGGCCAGCGGGTTGCGCAACAACGCTTGCATCATGACGCCAGCCAAGGCCAGCGCGCCGCCGGTGACAAATGCGGTCAACGCCCTTGCCAGGCGCAATTGCAGCAAGGTGGCCGCCAAGCTGGCTGGCGCACCGCGCAGCATGTCGCCCAAGCCGCTCAGCAGATCGGACGGCGATAACGACACCGACCCGATCGCGCCGGCGCCCAGAATGCACAGCAGAGCCAGCAAGGTCAGCCCGGACAGAATCGACCATGCGCGCTGACGAGCGCCTGGTCGGGACCCGGATAGAGACCCGGATAAAACGCTGGATATCATGGTCATGTATGCCCTTATCCGCTCTACTTGAACCCATAGCGCAATCCGGCAAACAGATTGGAGCCCGGTGTCGCGTAACCATACGCCAGTTCATAGCCCTTATTCAAGACGTTATTCCAACGCGCGAACAGCGTCCAGTCGGTACTCAGGTCGATACTGGCATGAAGGTTTAGGATGCCATAGCCGCCCAGCACTTGCGTATTCCCGGCATCGTCGAAACGTTTCCCGGAAAACACACTTTCCACGCCCGCTCGCATTTTTCCATCCTGATAATCTACGCCGACGCTTCCGTGCCGCCTGGCGCGGCGAGCCAGAATCCTGTCGGTGGTTTCGTCGCGCGGGTCTTGAAAGTCAAGCGATCCGTGCAGTGCAAAATTGCCCAGCTTGGTGCGAGCACCCAGCGATACACCGCTCAATAGCGCGTTGTCGACGTTGTAGGAGCAGCCATAAGGATGACTGTCCGCCTCAATCGGACAGGTTGCCGCATACACGAGCAAATCGGAAATGTGATTGTGAAAGTACACCGCGCTTAACTGCGATTTGCCGTCGTCGTAGTACAACCCGGTTTCGGCATTCTTGCCCTTCTCCGGTTTATTCGAGGCGATACCGTAACCCGGGAAGTACAACTCGTTGAAGGTCGGCGCCCGAAAACTCGTGCCCAGGCTGGCATTGACGCGCAATGCGCTGGTAAGGTGGTAGCCGTATGCCACGCTGCCGGTGGTCTGCGAGCCGAACTGGCTGCTATCGTCGTCGCGGATACTGACCACGGCGAGCTGATTGCCGCTCTTCCATTGGTATGAGGCCGCAATCGAATTGGTGTCGCGCTCTCCACCCAGACCGTCCGTATTCGTGTCAACCTTCTCTTCACGGCGTTCGAGTATCAGTTGCAGCACATTGGCGCCAAGCGCGATATCGTTTTGCCAACTGAAATTGGTTTGCGTTGTATCGTACGTGCTGCTTGGCGTGTCCGCGCCATTGGTGGACCAGTTCTTATCTTCAGATCGCGACAACTGCAGAAAACTGGTCCAGCCCGGAATAAATTGATCGCGTGAATACAGCGTGTAATTATTCAGATGTTCGATATCGCGGTCATCAAAACCGAGGCCGTAGTCGAATTGCGCGTTGTTGCGGCTTTGCAAAAACCCAAGACCAAGCACGTGGCCTTTGGCCACATCAATGCTCAGTTGGCCGCTTACGCTATCCTTGTTATAGCCATCCTTGTCCGGATTGTACGTATACGGCCCCGCACTGGGCTTGGTGGCCGAAAAGCCGGTTGATTCGTCGTGCGCAACGTCGAACGCGTAGTGGATTTTGGTGTCGCCATTCGTAGCTCCGGCGACGCTGGCGTCAACGCTGCGGGTATCGTATGAGCCGTAGCCGACCATGACGCTGGGATGCGGTGCGCCATCGCCCTGTTTGGTAAAGATTTGCACCACGCCGCCCATCGC
>PKWO01000040.1 GCA_003132085.1 Oxalobacteraceae bacterium
TGCAGCATGAAGGCGAAATCTTCCGCGCCCATGGTTGGCTCCACGTTGGCGTTGACATTATCGGCGCCGACGATGGATTGCATCACGCTCACCGCCAACGCCGTTTCCTGCGCATGATTGATCAACGGCGGGTAGTTGCGCTGGAACTGAAAATCTATCTGTGCGTCGAATGCCATCGCGGTATGTTCGGCAATCGTCCGCATGCGCGACTCGATCAAATCCAGCACGTCTACGCTGAAGGTGCGCACGGTGCCGATCAGTGTCGCCTCATCCGGGATCACGTTGGTGGCGCTGCCCGAATGGATTTGGGTAATCGACAGCACGCCGGCATCGAGCGGATTTTTGTTGCGACTGACCACGGTTTGCCAACTTTGCGCGATCTGCACCGCAACCATGATCGGGTCGACCCCTTTATGCGGTTGCGCTGCGTGCGCGCCACTTCCTTTTACCGTGACCACAAACTCGTTGCTGGAAGCCATCATCGGTCCGCTTGCCACGCCAAAGCTGCCGACCGCGGCGCCGGGCCAGTTGTGCATGCCGAATACCGCTTCCATCGGATAGCGTTCAAACAAACCGTCGTCCATCATCCGCCTGGCGCCGCCGCCGCCTTCCTCCGCCGGTTGGAAAATCACGTATACGGTGCCGTCGAAGTGGCGATGGGCCGCCAAATAGTGGGCCGCCCCCAGCAGCATTGTCGTATGGCCATCGTGGCCGCAGGCGTGCATTTTGCCCGCATATTGGGAGGTGTGCGCAAAGGTGTTGATCTCTTGCATAGGCAGCGCGTCCATATCGGCGCGCAAGCCGATAGCGCGTTGACTATTGCCGCTTTTGATAATGCCGACCACCCCGGTGATTCCCATTCCGCGCACGATAGGGATGTCCCATTCGGTCAATTTGCGGGCGACTATATCTGCAGTCCGCCGCTCTTCATAGCAGAGTTCGGGGTGAGCGTGGATATCGCGCCTGATATGTTGTAGCTCGGAATGGAACTCGATAATGGGATCGATCAACTTCATAGTGGCTCCAAATTATTTTATGAGCAGGCCGGATGCTGGATGCATGCCAGGAGGATCGCAATTATTGCTGCACCGCAAGATGTCCTCCTGTAATATTTAACTATATTACGCCTTGCCGGTGACCTGTGCGTTTCGACGGCGAGGTATACCATATAGCCTACCGCAAAAAGCGAAAGCCGCTCTTCGATGCTTCGATGATGCTTGCGCGCATACCTATTGGAATGATTCATGACCACTTCGATTATCCGTGCGGTTTGTCCGCACGATTGCCCTGATACCTGCGCATTGCTAGTCACTGTGCGAGACGGCGTTGCGGTCGAGGTAAAAGGCGATCCCGACCACCCGACCACGGCCGGTGTGTTATGCACGAAAGTGTCCCGCTATACCGAGCGCACCTATCATAAGGATCGTCTGCTGCACCCGATGAAACGGGTCGGCAAAAAAGGCGCCGGCGAATTCGTCCGTATCAGTTGGGACGAGGCGCTCGATACGATTGCGGAACGCTTGGAACGGATCGCCGCGCGCGACCCGCAGGCGATCGTTCCATATAGCTATGCCGGCACCATGGGGCTGGTGCAGGGCGAATCGATGTCGGCGCGGTTTCTGCACAAACTCGGCGCTTCGCTGTTGGATCGCACGATATGCTCGACGGCAGGCGGTGCCGGCTACACGTATACGATCGGGGCGCGGATCGGCACCGATCTCGAGCAATTCCAGAATGCCAAGCTGATCCTGATCTGGGGCGGCAACCCGATTGCGTCGAACTTGCATTTCTGGACTCGCGCACAGGAAGCCAAACGCAACGGCGCGACCTTGATCGCGATCGACCCCTATCGTTCATTGACCGCGGAGAAATGCCATCAGCATATCGCCCTGCTGCCGGGTACCGACGCCGCCTTGGCGCTCGGCCTCATGCATGTGCTGATTCGCGACGACTTGCTCGATCATGACTACATTACCCGCTATACGCTGGGTTTCGATCAATTGAAAGAACGCGTGCATGCATGGACGCCGGAACGCGTGGCTGGAATTTGCGGCATCACGGCGGCCGAAGTTGAACAACTGGCGCGCGTATATGGCGAAACTGCACGGCGCGGCGAAGCGGTGGCGATCCGCACCAATTACGGTTTGCAGAGGGTGCATGGAGGCGGCATGGCGGTGCGCAATATTGCCTGCTTGCCGGCGCTGGTCGGCGCGTGGCGTCACGCGGCCGGCGGCATCCAGTTATCCTCGTCGGATAGCTTCCCGAAAGATTTCAACGCATTGCAGCGCCCCGATCTGATGCCGGCGCAGCAGGCGGTCCGCACCATCAATATGAGTACGATCGGCGACGACTTGTTGCGCGAGGCGTCGCCCGAGTTCGGCCCGCGTATCGATGCGTTGATCGTGTATAACTCCAATCCGGTTGCGATCGCGCCGCAATCGGCCAAAGTGGCGCAGGGTTTTGCACGCGAAGATTTGTTTACGGTGGTGTTGGAGCATTTTCAAACCGACACCGCCGATTACGCGGATATGTTATTGCCTGCCACTACCCAGTTGGAGCACATCGATGCCCACTCCGCGTATGGGCACAATTACATGATGGCCAATAACGCGGCGATCGCCCCGCTCGGCGAGGCCAAGCCGAACACCGAGATATTCCGCTTGCTGGCGGCGCGCATGGGATACCACGACGCCTGTTTCAGAGAGAGCG
>PKWO01000163.1 GCA_003132085.1 Oxalobacteraceae bacterium
AAGGTGGAGCGGACGCAGGCGGCTGTCAACGCCCCTGCACGTCGCTCGGCTCCGGTTGCCGTTGCGCCGACCCGCGCCGCCAAGCGCTCGGCGATCGCCGCGCAGCCGGTTAAACTTGTGGCGAATGGCGCATCAGGCGGTGACTGGGAAGAGTTTTAACGTCGCGGCCGGCACTCACCGATGCTCGATTCAACTCGGCGCGCCTACGGCCTCCAGGCTGATCACCGTGTCGACGATCGCCTCTTAATGACCAAGTGCAGTTGTGGCCATGAATTTGGCGGCTATCGCGCGAGGTTGGACGCAATGGGCTTTATCTATTGCGCCGCATGTTGCAGTTGCATGCCGTTGTAGCATGTTACGGTCACATACGGCGCTGAATTGATGCGCCGCAGCTATTTGGCGGGCATCGACTCCACGGCCTGATCGTGCTGCATCATTTGTTCCATCATCATCTGCATCATGTCCATGCGTTTTTCCATCATTTCGTGATGCTTCATCATTTCGTGATGCTTCATCATATCGTCCTTCTTCATGCCGCCTTTCTTGCCCGCCTTCATCATATCGCAATGCTGGCCGCTGGCCATCATCGGGCCGCCCATGCCGCGCATCGCGTTCATGTTTTCCCGCATGGTCTGCATATGCTCCTGCAACAATTTTTGGCGTTCCTGCGGATCGGTTGTCGCCTGAAGCTTTTCCATCTGCGTCTGCATTTTTTGCATGTTCTCCTGCATCTGAGGCATTTGTTTGCCCATTTCCATGCTCATCGCCGGCTTACCGGGCATCGAACTTTCCTGCGCCGATACGATGGGCGCCGACAGAGCACAGGTGAAGAGCGTGGCAATTATTATTGCGTTTTTCATAGAATCTTTCTTTAGGTCGAATAAATGAATTGACGTTTCCCTTGTTGTGCAGTTCTGGCAACCAAGAGCAACACCCGCAGGACGCCCTACGTGGTCTCGGCTTCCTCCGTGCGGGCTGCTTGCCTCACTTCTTTCCCACGATGCGTGAACCCTTTACACTTGGGTTCGCGTGATCGGGCAACTAATATGTTCACCTTCCGATTTGCTTGACAATCCACACGATCACGCCGACAACCAGAATGACACACAGGGCCGGCACCCATATGCCGCCGTAATCACCCATCCCGCCAGCCCAACCGCCGCCATTCATCATGTTTCCCGACTGCGCCAAAGAGACTCCGGGCACCAACAGAGACAAGGCACCGACAACCGTCACAGGCAGAACCCTCATGGTTTTCCTCCTCAATGAATTAGTGTAGCGAATCTACGCCGACATACAGCCGATGTCGGTGCGGAAGCGAACACATCCATACTGTTGGTTTCCGCGGTGGCTCGATACCCGATCACGCTACCGCGATTCACTGCTAACACAATGATGTTGGAATAAGCGAGGTAGGGCACAATGGGCTCTTTATCTATTGCCCTACGTCCTGCTCGATTCAATGCGACGCGCCTACGGCCGATTGCTTAATGAGATGAACTTCTGACGCCATGCACAACGCGATCCAGCCCATATTTCTTGAGCTTGACGTACAACGTACTCTTTGCGATACCTAGGTGCTTGGCCACGAGGGTAAGATTGCCGTGGTCTGCCTCAAGGGCTTCGCGGATTGACTCCAGTTCCGCATCTTCCAGCTTCCCTATCGTGACAGGATATCCTGCATTGGCGATCTTTTTGCCGGAACGCATTGCCATTCCGATTTCCGGAGGCAACTCATCCAACCCCAGCGAATCGCCGACAGTCGTCAGAAACATGTTCTCAACCACATTTCGAAGTTCACGAACATTCCCCGGCCATGCGTGATCTTCCAGCGCGGCGATGACGTTCGGTTCGATCCGCTTGGGGCTTAGGCCGTACTGCGCGGCGAACTTTCGGAGGAAATGCTCGACCAGCGGCTGGATATCCTTTGTGCGCTCCCGCAGCGGCGGAATGTGGATGCTGGTCACCGATACGCGGTAAAAAAGGTCCATGCGGAACCTACCCTCGGCAACCTCATCGCGCAAACTCCGGTTGGTCGCCGTGATCAGCTTGAAGCATATTTTCCGGGGCGTGGTTTCACCGATCCGATAGATCTCCCCTTCTTCCAGCACGCGCAGGAAATGCGGTTGCAGTTCAAGCGGCATTTCTCCGATTTCATCAAGAAACAACGTGCCGCCATTCGCCGCCTCGACCTTGCCCACCATGCCGCCGCGACGCGAACCGGTGAAGGCCCCCTCGCAATGGCCAAACAATTCGCCGGCGAGCAGATCCTTGGAAAGTCCGCCGCAGTTGAGCGCAACGAACGGGCGTTCTTCCGTCTGTCCGGAACGATGAATCCCCTGCGCAAAGTTTTCCTTGCCTACCCCCGTTTCGCCGAGCAGCAAGACAGGTACATTGGTCCTGGCAAGCAGTTTTGCCTTTTGCACCGCTTGCGCCAGGACGGCGCTACCGCCCACGATCCCCTCGAACCCCTTGATGTCCGAAGTCATCGTCACTTTCGCGCTTCGTTCCTTGCGTGAAAGGTTTGAACTCTTGCCGGTCAGCGGCATGCATGGAATCGTCAACAGCGTACCGATCCGCTCTCCAGCGTCAATGATCGGTTCGACCCAGTCGGCCCTGAGCCATTCTGGCGCGGAGACGCGCTCGGAGGACGCGAATGTCCCCGTGCTTAGGGTCGGAATCAGGGTCTTGCTTTTCAGGTCGAAGTCTATGCCGCGCGCCAACAGGGCGGTGGCGGCCTGTTCGTTCGCCTTGATCGGATAGCCGCGACGATCGCAGATGATCACACCGTCGGTTCCACCGGAAATCTTCGCCATGCCCCGTTCCAGCAAGTGATAGCGAACATCCATCTCCAATTTGGCCNNGATTCGGCTGGCCGTGGTGACAGCCAACGCCAGGCTATGCGGGCTAAATGTCTTGCCCAGCCCGGACACATCGACGGCGCCGAGGATCTTTCCGTCATAGGGATCGCGAATCACGGTCGCCGAGCAGGTCCATTGCTTGACGCCGGCGCAAAAATGTTCCGCCGCATGGATCTGCACCGGTTGGCCGATAGATAGCGTGGTGCCGATCGCATTGGTCCCGCACACCAGTTCGTTCCAACTGCTTCCGGCAATGAGGTGAATTTCTTCAGCCGACGCCAACGCGCGGTAGTCGCCTTCAACGCCCAATATCATTCCGTTCGGATCGGTCAGGATCATGATCGTCTCGGTCTCTGCCAGAAGATCCCTCGCCATTGCCATGACCTGTTTGCCGGCGCTCAGCAATTCCCGATGCTGGTGCTGCAATGATTTGAGCGTGTCGTCGCTGACCGGCGCAGGCGCCTGCCGGCGGCTCGGGTCTACCTGAACGTCCAGACAGCGCCGCCAGGAATCATCGATCAGGCAACGCAATGCATTGGCATGCGGCTCACGCCCGCTCAAGAATCCTTCCCAGGCGGCCATGATCTTCTGGTCGTTTTGCGGATTGGATAGCCGTTGGTCTGGCTTGTTGGCAATCATGTTGTCTCCTACTGGCTGTGCGCCCTATTTTTGCATGGCGCAACGACTTCCCTTTGCCCCGCTTCACTGGCAGGCTCGCTTTTACTATACACCTCAATTCACTTCGTGGATTTATCCATCGATGCGAGAGGCTGGGCGGCGCCCTGATCACGCCTCCAATCCGGTGCTCGATTACGGGCAAATATCAGGGACGCGCAGCGTTCGATTTCCGGTCGCATCGGGCCTTACCGTTCGAAAAGCAGACGCTTGCGCACGCTACAACCGGATCATGATCAACCGCCGTATTGGCGTGTTTTTCATAGGATGGAGAGATCATTTCAACGGTTTTTCTCAGCCATTGGCATGCTCCTTGCGGTTAGCGGCATACGGGCATCTCACTCTATCGCCTGGTGCGCAGCCACCCACTGTTGTATTGACGGCCAATGGCTGAATTTAAAAAGCAAAATACCTATATTAAGGAGACACAAATGCAAGCTCAACATTCGCCGGTCCAGGTGATGGGCATCGATGCCGGCGGCACGATGACCGACACCTTCTTCGTCAGGGAGGACGGCTCTTTCGTTGTCGGCAAAGCACAGAGCAATCCCGGTGACGAATCGCAAGCCATCTACGAATCGTCCATCGACGCGCTAGCCGAATGGGAGCGCAAGGTTGACGATGTTTTTCCGGAGCTCTTGACCTGTGTCTATTCGGGAACGGCCATGTTAAACCGGGTGGTTCAGCGCAAGGGGCTGGACGTCGGCTTGATGTGCAATCGCGGCTTTGAAGATATTCA
>PKWO01000476.1 GCA_003132085.1 Oxalobacteraceae bacterium
AGCGGAATGCCGGGCGGATAGGGCGTCAACAAGATCGAGGTGACGCGGCCCTCCAGGTCATCGATCGCCACGCGATCGATTTCACGATGAGCCATCCTGGCAAAGGCGTCCGACGGTTTCATCGCCGGTTGCATGTCGGACAGATACATCTCGGTGGTAAGGCGCGCGACGTCGGACGCTTTATAAAAATCATGAATCTGCTGGCACAGGTCGCGCAGGCCGATACGCTCATAACGTGAGTTGGCGGCAGAGAATTCCGGCAGGATGCGCCACAGCGGCTGGTTTTTATCGTAATCGTCCTTGAACTGCTGCAATGCAGTCAATAATGTGTTCCAACGGCCTTTGGTGATGCCGATGGTGAACATGATGAAGAACGAATACAGACCACATTTTTCGACGATCACGCCGTGTTCAGCCAAGTATTTTGTCACGATCGATGCCGGGATGCCGGTGTCGCCGAATTTTCCGTCCAGCGACAGGCCGGGGGTGATGATGGTGGCCTTGATCGGGTCGAGCATGTTGAAACCCGGCGCCAGGTTGCCGAAACCGTGCCAGTCGTCCTCGGCGCGGATCATCCAGTCTTCGCGCGAACCAATGCCGTCTTCGGCAAAAGTGTCCGGTCCCCATACCTGGAACCACCAGTCCTTGCCCCACTCCTGATCGATCTTGCGCATCGCGCGGCGGAAATCGAGCGCTTCCAAGATGCTTTCTTCGACTAGCGCCGGGCCGCCCGGCGCCTCCATCATCGCTGCCGCAACATCGCAGGAGGCAATGATTGCGTATTGCGGCGAGGTCGAGGTGTGCATCAGGTACGCTTCATTGAATGCATCCTGATCGAGTTTGACCGTCTCCGATTCCCGCACCAGAATTTGCGATGCCTGGGATAGGCCGGCCAGCAGCTTGTGGGTCGACTGCGTCGAAAATATCATCGACTCCTTGGCGCGCGGCCTATCCTTGCCGATAGCGTGCATGTCCTTGTAAAAGTCATGGAAGGTCGCATGCGGCAACCAGGCTTCGTCGAAGTGCAGCGTATCGATTTCGCCGTCCAGCATATCCTGCAGGGTTTCGACGTTATACAGCACGCCGTCGTAGGTCGATTGGGTAATGGTCAGAATGCGCGGTTTCTTGTTGACCGCTTCACGCGCAAACGGATTTGCTTCTATCTTCTTGCGGATGTTTTCGAGCTTGAATTCTTCCAGCGGAATCGGGCCGATGATGCCTAGGTGATTGCGCGTCGGCATCAAAAATACCGGGATCGCGCCGGTCATGATGATCGAATGCAAAACCGATTTGTGGCAATTGCGGTCGACCACCACGATATCGCCGGGCGCCACGGTGGAATGCCAGACCATTTTGTTGGAGGTCGATGTGCCGTTGGTGACGAAGTAGCAGTAATCGGCGTTGAATATGCGTGCCGCGTTGCGTTCCGAAGCGGCGACCGGGCCGGTATGATCGAGCAATTGGCCTAATTCTTCGACTGCGTTGCAAACGTCGGCGCGCAGCATGTTCTCGCCGAAGAATTGGTGAAACATTTGACCGATAGGCGATTTCAGGAAGGCCACGCCGCCCGAGTGTCCGGGGCAGTGCCATGAATACGATCCGTCCTGCGCATAATGCACCAGCGCGCGGAAGAACGGCGGCGCCAGTCCGTCCAGATAAGACTTCGCCTCGCGGATGATGTGGCGCGCAACGAATTCCGGCGTGTCCTCGAACATGTGAATGAAGCCGTGCAGTTCGCGCAAGATATCGTTAGGGATATGGCGCGACGTGCGGGTTTCGCCGTACAGATAAATCGGAATGTCGGAATTCTTGTAGCGAATCTCTTCGACGAAGGCGCGTAGCGACTTCAGCGCATGGTCGGTTTCCTCAAGCGAGCCGGCGCCGAATTCTTCGTCGTCAATCGACAAGATGAAGGCGGAAGCGCGCGACTGCTGTTGCGCGAATTGCGACAAGTCGCCATAGCTGGTGACGCCCAGCACTTCCATGCCTTCCTCTTCCATCGCGTCCGCCAGCGCGCGTATGCCCAGGCCCGACGTGTTTTCAGAGCGGAAGTCTTCGTCAATGATGACAATGGGAAAGCGGAATTTCATAATGTCTCCAAACGGATATTGGGGAGAGGGGCGGGCCGGTCAACGTAACAACCGCGTGCTGAAAAAGCCGCATTCTCGCAGATATAGCGGCGAGACGTGCAAGAATTTGAAGGTTTGCCATTTTCGAATGTCCGAAAATGGCAATAAACTACTATATCAATGGGGAATCCAGGCAACCACACCCAATACAATACCGGTCGCCGCAACCGTGTAAGCCGCATATTGCAACCATTTCTTTCTGGTCAGCAAGGTTATGGCGGCCAGCGAGATCGCAATTTGTTCAGCGGTGGTGGCGCGCGCCCACTGGTGGTGCAGATGCATCGACTCATCGGATTGATGGTTAAGCTCTATCACCTTGGCCTCCAGGCCGTCGGCTTCTTTTTTGATGTCTTCTTTTTCTTTCTTGTAGCGCTCTATGTCGGCCTTGTACTTTTCCTGGTTCACGCCCGGCAGGGTGACTGCCATCTCGGCCAGATTCTGTTTGTTGGATTTTGCTTGGTAATAATTCCATTTGTCCGCCGCTTCGGTCTTGGTGATGGCGGCATCGTTTTTTAACAGTGCAGCTTCATTCTGGGTAGCGCCGCCTTCATAACCGAACATAGCGCCGAGCGTCGCCAAAATGGCGGTCATTACCGCGATTCTTCCCGAAAACGCATCGCCATGGCCGGCATCTTCCAGCGCTTCATCGTGCGGGCCGCGCACTTCAAACTCTTCTTCGGACATTATGGGCTCCTGCGTTGATAGGTGACGAATGCGTAGTCGCATTCGTTCTGGACGGAATGATGGGTATCGCGTGCGACTTCGTGCCACGTTTGCACATCGATTGGCGGAAAAAACGTGTCGCAGCCGAAAGTCCTGGCGATTTCGGTGACCAACAGGCGGCCCGCGCGGCCCAGTGCATCGGCGTAAATCTGCGCGCCGCCGATGATAAAGACTTCGGTATCGCCGACCAATTCCGCCGCTGCATCGAGCGAGGCGACGGTTTCAACGCCGTCATGCCGCCATTCGGGATTGCGAGTGATGACGAGATTGCGGCGATTCGGCAATGCGCGTCCGATCGATTCAAAGGTTTTGCGCCCCATGACAACCGGGTGACCGGTGGTGGTTTGTTTGAAAAACGCCATATCTTCCGGCAAGCGCCACGGCAACGCATTGTTGATGCCTATGCCGCGTTGCGCATCGACGGCAACGATAATCGTAAATCGTGTCATGTCACAGCCATGTTAAATTGATTCGCGACGCCTCAAGCGACCGTCAAACCGCAATCGGCGCCTTGATGGTGGGGTGAGCCTGGTAGTTTTCGAATTCGAAGTCTTCATATTTGTAGTCGAAAATCGATTCGGGCTTGCGTTTGATAACCAGCTTCGGCAATGGAAACGTGCTGCGCGTCAGTTGCTCCCGCACCTGATCCATGTGATTGGAATACAGGTGGCAGTCACCGCCGGTCCAGACAAAATCACCGGCTTCCAGGCCACTTTGCTCTGCCATCATATGGGTGAGCAACGCATACGACGCGATGTTGAACGGCACGCCGAGGAAAATATCGGCGCTGCGCTGGTATAACTGGCACGACAGCTTGCCGTCGGCAACATAAAACTGGAAAAACGCGTGGCAGGGAGGCAGTTTCATCTGCGGAATGTCGGCGACGTTCCAGGCCGAGACGACGATCCGGCGTGAATCCGGGTTGTGTTTGATCTGGTCCAGCGCCTGTGCGATCTGGTCGATATGGCGGCCATCCGGCGTCGGCCACGAACGCCACTGATAGCCGTAGATAGGCCCCAGATTGCCGTCGGCATCGGCCCAGTCGTTCCAGATCGATACGTCATTGTCTTTCAGGTACTTGATATTGGTGGAGCCGGCCAAAAACCAGATCAACTCATGGATGATCGACTTCACATGCAGTTTTTTGGTGGTCAGCAGCGGAAAACCTTGTTGTAAGTCAAACCGCATCTGATAGCCGAACACGGAACGCGTGCCGGTGCCGGTACGGTCGGTTTTTTGGCTGCCATGTTCGCTGACATGGCGCATGAATTCCAGGTATTGGCGCATGAAGGTTCTCTCGTCGTTGCCGCTATTTTAGGCTTAAACCTGTCCAAATTGTAAGGCGGCGAGACTGGCGTACAAACCGCCTTGCGCAACCAGCGAAGCATGCGTGCCGGTTTCGACGATGTGACCGTGTTCCATCACAATGATACGGTCGGCCCGTTGCACGGTCGCCAGCCGATGCGCGATAACCAGCGTGGTGCGTCCAAGCATCGCCGCTTCCAGCGCGCTTTGGACCAGGCGTTCGGATTCTGCATCGAGCGCACTGGTGGCTTCATCCAGCAACAGCAGCGGAGGGTTTTTGAGCAGCGCGCGCGCAATGGCGATGCGTTGCCGCTGGCCGCCGGAAAGGCGTACGCCGCGTTCACCGAGGAAGGATTGGTAGCCTTCCGGCAGGCGCTCGATGAATTCGTGGGCGGCTGCCATGGTGGCGGCCTCGATCACCTCGGCGTCGCTGGCGCCGGTGCGGCCATAACGGATGTTCTCCATCGCGTTGGCCGAAAAAATGATCGTGTCTTGCGGCACGATGCCGATGGCGGCGCGCAGCGCATGCAGGGAAAGTTGCTTGATTTCGACGCCGTCAAGCAGCACCTCGCCATGCTGCGGATCGTAAAAGCGCAACAACAGTTGAAACAGGGTGGTCTTGCCGGCGCCGGACGGGCCGACAATCGCGACGGTTTGACCGGGTATGATATCGAGCGACAGGTGCGACAGTGCCGGTGTCAGCGGACGCGACGGATAGTTGAAGGAGACATCCCGCAACGTCAGGGCAGAACCCGCCGCCACGCGCGGCGGCAGCGGTTGCGGATTGTTCGGCGACTGGATGGGCGACTCGACCGCCAGTAATTCCAGCAAGCGTTCGGTTGCCCCCGCCGCACGTTGCGCTTCCCCCAGCACTTCCGACAGCGCGCCTATCGCGCCGGCGACCAGGGCCGCATACAAAATGAATTGGCCGAGCGCGCCGCCGGTCATCGTGCCTTGGATAACCGCTTGCGCGCCCAGCCACAACACGAATACGATCGCGCCGAATACCAACAAAATCGCGACCACAGTCAGCAACGAGCGCGCGCGGATGCGCTGCATCGCCGTCCTGAATGCGCTTTCAACCGATGCGCCGAAGCGGTCGGACTCGATGATCTCGTGGGTGAACGCTTGCACGGTCGGCATCGCATTCAGTATTTCAGCGGCCATCGCCGACGAGTCGGCAATTTTGTCCTGCGATGCGCGTGACAGTTTGCGCACCCGGCGGCCGAACAGGACGATCGGTATCACGACCGCCAATAACAGGATCAGAATGATCGACGATAACTTGATGCTGGTGACGAACAGCATCGCCATACCGCCGATAAACAGCAGAATATTGCGCAAGGCCATCGAAATGCTGGTGCCGACCACGGCTTGGATCAGCGTGGTGTCGGTGGTCAGG
>PKWO01000078.1 GCA_003132085.1 Oxalobacteraceae bacterium
CGCGATCCGTTCGCGATGTTGCCGTTCACCGGTTACAACATGAGCGACTACTTTCAGCATTGGCTCAACATGGGCGAGAAAATTCGCGCCAGTGGAGCGGCCTTGCCCAAGATTTACTGCGTCAATTGGTTCCGTACCGGCGAAGACGGCAAATTCGTTTGGCCCGGTTTTGGCGACAACATGCGCGTGCTGAAATGGATTCTGGATCGCATCAAAGGTGATGCTAACGGCGCCGAAAATATTTTCGGTACGACGCCGCGCTTTAGCGACCTGACTTGGGACGGTTTGGAGTTCTCGCAACAACAGTTTGAAACGATCACCACGATCGATAAAACCGCCTGGCAAGCGGAATTGACCTTGCATAGCGAATTGTTCGATAAGCTGAAGCATCACCTGCCGCAAGAATTGGCGGAGGCAAAAGCACAATTGGAGCAGCGCCTGACGGCTTAATACACGCCAACTACACGCCGACTAACGCCGACTACACGCCGGCTTTGCCACGAAAACGCGTGCCGGCTGCCTGTGCGCGTTTTCGCAGTACAATCAGCGGTTTCTGCAGGGGAACATTGTGAGCGCGCTGTTCATCGGGATGATCGCCGGGGCAATCGGAACCGGCTACTTTATTTATGGCAAACGGCAACAAAGGTATGTGCCCATGCTGGCCGGCCTGATGTTGGGCATCTACCCGTTTTTCACCAACAATGCGTTGCTACTGATTTTGATTGGTGCCGCACTGATGGCCGCACCTTTCATGATCGACTATTGATCCACTCTCGAAACGCATATTACCCGCGACTCCCGAGACGGGTAACAACTCTCGCTTAATGCGTCCGCTTGATGCGCGACAGCGACGAGCATGCAGCACGCCGTTAATGGTAAGCGGTGAGCGGTGAACGTCACGCCGTCGACATCAAAAAGAAGTTAAGCGTCAGCGAAATTGCAATCCACTGTTGATTGCCGATTTCAGCTCCTTTGCTTCCTCGATCATCCTGCGGTGCTCGATGCGCTTGCGCATCACGGCCGCATGCTGCTCGGCGGACATCGGAGGGATCGTCATCAGGTCTTTCAATTGCGCGATATTCGAGTAATTGTTCTTAATAAGTCGGCCCAAGTTTCTTGACTCCAAAGGTAACTGAAAATTTCAATCTTCTACCGTTCAAAGGAACCACTTCTCCAGCGCTCACGGTCACATAGACTGCTTTACCACCGACAGGCTATTATCGATATTGCCCATAGAGAATACGCCAGATCACCCCTATTGTGCACGTATTTCATGTCTTTAGCATGACGGATTGAAAAACGGTCCGTTTTGAGTGGCGTTGCAGGGAGTTGACGAATTGCATCACGCTATGGCGACATCGGGTTTCAGGAGAGCGCGTGCCGCACGAGATTTCAAGCACGCCCCTGTGCCGAACCGCGATGCCGGCATTAATAACCGCTGATGATTTGGTGTGCGCGTATTAGCGAAAAGACATTGTTGCCGCCACGTGCGCGACGGCATTCAAATGGAATGTGATACCTTGAAACCAAAGGCAACACAAACGCGGAAAACCACGCTTCCACGCTTTAGAAATGTGGCTTTAGGCGGGAAGCAACTCCACGGGGGAACCCGCTATACGCGGATTCAACCCTATGATTTCTGGATCCGACCGCGCGTGCGGCGCAGTGAGCGGACCCAGCCCGATCTGGATTTTGGTTTTCTTAACCGCGTGAAGCCAACCAACGTAATTCGGCAGCTTGATTCGGCTGCGACAGTTCAAGTTCCTTGGCCATACGGTTAAGCATCAACACATCGCGCAATGTACGACGGCTGTTACGCTCTTCCAGCGATAGGCGCGGATGAAAAACCAACGCCGTTGCCTGAAGCATCCCTTTTACCAACGGCTTGAACATCATCGTCAATGTCATCAGCGCACCGACGCCGACCAGAGGGCGCGCTACGGTTGCTGCTACACGAACAAAAGCTTGCGCTGCCGGTACGGCGACTTGCGCCGGATAAACTGCCGCTAATATAGACATGTTAATTTCCTCTTCCACTCATCATTAATCAGTTTTGCTGCATAGCAGTATAGATCTGGGTATGTTATATATCCAATTACAATTCCAAATACCGATCATATTGAATGTGAATATCAGAAAATGCGTTTTGTGCAAATGGCCATTGAATTTTCCTTGTATCGTGGAAATATTCTCTACTGACTTGTTGGATGCTGAAGCTTGCTGGCAGGAAATGAATGCTTGATCGAGGAGCACGGAAAAGCCAGCGATGATAAATTTGGTTTCGCTAAAGGCTCGACTTGTATTGCAGGATAAGAAGACTCCTGTTATATATCAAATTTTCAATTCGAATATCAGTTATCATTTTTTTGAATATTACTTTTTGGCTTCTACATCATGAGCTTCCTGACCCTTGATTTGAATTTATTGCGCGTGTTCGATTCCGTGATGACCGAACAAAATCTGACCCGTGCAGCAAATCGATTGGCGATGACACAACCGGCAGTCTCCAATGCGCTCAAGCGCTTGCGCGACGCGTTAGGTGACGAATTGCTTACGCGTACGGCCCACGGGGTCAAACCGACGCCGCGCGCGGAAGAGCTATGGCCGTCTGTCCGGCGCGCGCTCTCGGAACTGGAAGAAGCCGTGGCGCCGACCGAGTTCGACATTTCCAAGGTGCAGGCGACCTTCCGCATGGCGATGGCGGACGCCACCGCGGTGCTGTGGTTGCCGGCACTGGTGCGATCGATTGAACGCGAGGCTCCCGGGGTCAATGTGCGGATGGTTCCTTTGACCACGCGTGAACCGAGACCGATATTGTTGCGCGGCGATATCGATTTGGCCATCGGTTTTTTCCCCGGGGTGGTCGCGCAATTGTCGGGCGGACCATACACGCCGATCCGGCACGAAAGACTATATTCGGGACAATATGTGTGTGTGATGCGCAAAAATCACCCGTTGGCCAACCTGGAATTGACCATCGACGCGTACTGCGCTGCAAATCACCTGCTGGTCAGTTTTTCCGGCCGCGCTCATGGCTTAACCGATGATGCATTGGCGCAAATCAATCGCGAAAGGCGCATTCTGCTGACGGTCAATCAGTTTTTTACCGCGGGAAGAGTGGTCGCCAGTTCGGATTTGATCACCGTCTTGCCGCGCCACTTGATTGCGTCGACCGGCATGACCGGCTCGCTCATTTCAAAGGAATTGCCGTTCAAGCTGCCCGAGGTGCACATCGACATGCTGTGGCATGAACGCGATGCGCGCAGCCCCGCGCATCGTTGGTTACGCACTCACCTGACGACGATGGTTTCGGAAGATAGTTTCGGACGCGGTCAGTTGCGCCACCATGAAATCGCGCATCCTTGATTCGGGACACTAGCGAATTGGCAGTTTCGTCGTGTTTTTGACT
>PKWO01000570.1 GCA_003132085.1 Oxalobacteraceae bacterium
TTACCAGCACCGGACGGCCTTGCGGTACGGGAATGGCGTCGATAGTGGGCGATAAGTCGGCACCGCAAATGGCGATCAAATGTGTGCGGCCAAACGCAAGGCTCGGCCCGGTCAGCGTACATTCCAGCGTCGCTTCGCTCTCGGCGTTGCCAACCAGCAGGTTGGCCAGCCTGTGCGACCACTCATCCATGACCCCGCCGACCGGCACGCCATAGCGCTGATAGCCGTAGCGGCCAAGGTCTTGCAAGGTCGATAAGGTCCCTGCCTTGAGCACTTGAACGGTCATGACTAGCGTTTCCTTATGGCATCGAATTGCTGCCGCGAGATCGCCACAAAACGCAGTTGATCTCCCGGCTGCAGCAGACAAGGCGGGGTCGATGCCGGATCGAAAAGCTTGAGCGGCGTGCGGCCGATCAAATTCCAGCCGCCCGGCGATTGCATCGGATANNGCGTAGGGATGACCCGGCGCAAAGCCCAGCATGAAGACGATGCTCTCGGATGCGCCATGCAGCGTCACCACCTGATCCGGCGTAAGCCGGCATGCCGCTGCAACCTCCACCAGATCGGGCCCAAACCCGTCGCCGTAACACACCGGTATTTCGACGATGCGTGCGGTGTGTTGTTTGGCCGTGATGCCGCTGCCCAGAATCGTCTCGACCGCGTCTTTCAATTGCTGATAGGGCGAGGCAGACACATGCTCCAGCACTTCAGGCTGGTAATGCAGTGCGACGGTGGTGAAACACGGCACGATATCGATCACGCCTTTTGGCGGATGCGCCTGAAGGTAGTCGGCCACGGCGTGGACCAGCTGGTTTGTGGCTATATCGACTTTCAGACTAAATTCGATGATCAGGCAGCAGTCGCCCATAGGCCGAATGCGCCAGTCGCCGTCAGCCGTCGATTTCATCGTGTCTCGCGGTAATGCACGCATAGGCCATCAGGGTCCGGATCAATAGGTACTGTCGTCGAAGCTGTGACGGCGCGATTGGCAAATACCTCGCACCGCGGTATTTTCAAATATTCAGGCTGGCTTTAATCTGCTTATTTTGTAAATATGTTGGATTATGCCTTCGGCTAATCCGACCTACGCAGTCAGCGTCGCCTCGACCAGCTTGGACCAGTATGTGGCGCCGACGGGCAACAAGGCATCGTTGAAGTCGTAGTTAGAATTATGCAGCTGGCACGGCCCCATGCCGTGATAGGTATCGATGCGATGATCGCCATCGCCATTGCCGATGAACAAATAAGTGCCGGGCACTTTTTCCAGGTAAAAGGAAAAGTCTTCGGAGCCGGTAAATGGTGGAATCGCGCGGTCGACATGATCGGCGCCGAAGATCTTTTCGGCTAGATCCGCAGCGAACCCGGTTTCCTTGGGCCAGTTGATCAGTGCTGGATAACAGCGCACAAAATCCAGCTCGCCAGTGGCCCCATAAGCTTCACAAAGCTTGGTCACAATGCGGCGCATATTGTGTTCCATAAGATCAAGCACCTCGACACTGTAGGTTCTGACCGTTCCGCGAATCACGGCCTGCGCCGGAATCACGTTGTAGGCGTCACCCGCATGTATCTGGGTAATCGACAACACGGCCGTGTCGATCGGATTTTTATTACGCGTGATAAGGCTCTGCAAAGCCTGCACCATTTCTGTGGCGATCATGATGGGATCTACGGAATGGTGCGGCTGTGCCGCATGGCCGCCCACGCCATTGATCACGATATCGAAGCGGTTGCTCGACGCCATGGTTGGCCCGGAACGAAAGCCAAAGACCCCGGTAGCCATGCCGGGCATATTGTGCATGCCGTACACCACATCGCAGGGGAAGCGTTCAAACAAGCCATCGTCGATCATGGCTTTGGCGCCAGCGTTGCCGCCTTCTTCGGCCGGCTGGAAAATAAAATTGACCACGCCATCGAAATTTTTATGCTCGGCCAGGTACTGGGCCGCCCCTAACAGCATGGTGGTATGGCCATCGTGGCCACAGCCATGCATTTTCCCGGAATTCTTTGAGCAATGTGCGAAACGATTGCTCTCTGGCATGGGCAAGGCGTCCATGTCGGCGCGCAAACCGATGGACCGCGTGCTCGCCCCCGATCGCAACACCCCTACGACGCCCGTCTTGCCCAGGCCTGTATGTACTTCCAGGCCCAGTTCAGTCAGGCGTTTGGCCACCAGGGCCGAGGTTCGCTGCTCTTGAAACGCCAATTCGGGATGGGCATGAATATCGCGGCGGATAGCGATAAGTTCTTCGTGATTTCGTACGATGTCGGCTAATAAGTTCATGATTCTTGTTTCTTTGTAGGGGCTCCCTTTTGTGGTCGCCCCGATGAAATAATCCCGCTCATCACCGGGCTATGCCAATTGCGCCTTTACAAATTTGGCCAGATGCACCGCCAACAAACTTAAGGACTGCTGCAAAGCGTCAAAGCCTTGCGATTTTTCGTAGCTATCTTCATGCATATAGAGGCTGCGATTGACCTCGATTTGCAAACTATGGCGATTCTCGGCAGGGCGCCCGATACGGGCGATCAGCGCCACGCCTTTGAACGGATCATTGCGTGCCACCGTATAGCCACGCCCAATTAGAAAGGTTTCAATCGTCTCGACCAGTGCCGGATCACAGGTGACCCCATCGCGATCTCCAAGCACAAAGTCGGCCAACTGCTTGTCGGTATCAATTTCCAGCACCTCGTATGAATTGGCCGGCATCGAGTGCAGGTTCAGATGCCAGATGCCGCCAAATTTCTCGTGGGCGGCCTCAATCTGCTGGCTTAATGCGGCATGGTAGGGTTGATGAAAACTCTGGATGCGATTTTCGATTTCGGCCACCTCAAGCTTGCGATCGTAAATGGCTTGCTGACGCGCAAGTCGCCAGATCAGGCCGTTGCCAAGACGCGTTTTCTCGGTAGGATGTAATTCAGTCGCCCAGGGTTCAGCGAGCATGTTGCCGTCAATATCGCTGATCTCGCGGTTCGGGTCGATATACGTGCGCGGGAAATTGGCCGCCAACAAACAACCCCCCACACCAGGAATAGCCCGCCAAAGTTCGTCCACATACGTATCTTCGCCCGAGCGCAGGATCGAGGCGGGCAAGCAACTTCCGAAATCACGGGGATAGATGACGCCGCTATGTGGCGAGTCGCAGACCAGCGGGATCACGCTATCGGTGGGCATCGACAACACGAACGGATCAAAGTCTGAATCAGCAAATTTCATTTAGCGGTTCCTTAATAATCGAGCCATAAGTCAAAATAATAAATCCAAAATATCGGGCGGTATTACCCGCTTGCATTTACACGACATCATTTAAATGACAAGCGCTCATGTGGGTGAACCTTATCGGTTTGGCCGCATCGAGGTCATGCTCCACCACGTTAAGCACCGGACGCTCTTCGCGGCAGCGCGGCATGACGTGCGGGCAGCGCGGATGAAATGGGCAGCCGGCCGGCGGATCGCTGGGTGAAGGCAGTTCGCCCTTGATCGGGTCGAACTGACGCCGCTCTGCCTGTAATCTGGGCAACTCTTTAATCAGTGCCTGCGTATAAGGATGATTGGCGGCCTTGAAAATGGTTTCGGTCGGCGCGATTTCAACAATCCGTCCCAAGTACATGATGGCCACGCGATCCGAAATATGGCTGACTACACCCAGATTGTGGCTGATGAAGAAATACGTCAGCGCGAATTCCTTGCGCAGGTCAATAAACAAATTCAAGACCTGGGCCTGGATGGACACGTCAAGCGCCGCCACGGCCTCGTCACAGACGATGACCGACGGCTTCAAAGCCAGGGCGCGCGCCACACCAACGCGCTGACGCTGCCCGCCCGAAAACTGGTGCGGATAGTCGCCGTAGCGCCGCGCCGCATCGGCAAGCGCCACCGCCTCCAGCGCCGCG
>PKWO01000101.1 GCA_003132085.1 Oxalobacteraceae bacterium
AGCGTGTTCAAAGTGTTGCGGGACATGGCCTCTCCTTAGATGCAAATGAACTGATGATGTAACGTCTATATGTCTTTCAACTGGACCTTACCCCTTTGTTGCAATTGTTGGGGTAGGTAGTTGCGTGGTTTTTGGCTCCGATTGCGCCGCGGTTTTGCACTCGTTGGCAAGCTGGTGGCCGTGTATGGAATCGAGCAGCATGGCCTTGGCAGGAATGCCTATCCAGACCAGGCCATAGTGATGGTTCTCGAAGCGGTTGGCGCCGGTAGTCGTGTCGACACGGTCCATCCGGTGCAGACGTTTCCCCCATTTCAATGCGATGTGCCTATCGTCGTCATTGTTTTGAAAAACCGTCAGCTTGTTTCCCAATTCGCATTGGTAGTCGATTACTGCCGTGCCGGCAACATCCGGCTCTTTCTCGTCCTCCTCGATCACAGCCGGCGCGGCTGTTTTCTTGACGGCCGGTTTCTTGGTTGCTTTCTTGGCGGCAGGCTGCTCGCCGGACGTCGATGCTGGAATCGCCGCCTGTGCGCAGAGTGACAACATACCGATCGAGCCGACAACGAAGAATGCGGATAGATAGCGCTTCATGGACTTGTCTCCTTTTGGACTGCGGTTGCGTCCAGATTGTTGAGGTTGGGCTCGCAGTTGATTCATAAGAGACCGGTTGCGATGTCCGGCAAAGGCAATCCGCTTGATTTTGCGCGTTGCAGGATCGTCCAATAGTAACGATAACTGGCGCGGTCGTGCAGTTTGCCATGATGTTTTATTGGCCCCCAGTCCACATTCTGCGCTTCAATCAGAATTTGCGCCGCTTCGTTGATTTCGGAAATGCGCGGCGCCATGGATTTGAGGATGGGTTTGATCTGATCCGGATGAATGCTCCACATCCGGGTAAAGCCGAATTCGCCGCTGGCGCGATTGGCGTCGTTGGCGACGACTGCCGTATCCTTGATTTCGGTGGTCACATTGTGCGATGGCACTTTGCCATGCGCGTGGCAAGCCGCGGCGATTTCAAGTTTGGCGCGCATCACCAGCGGGTGGGTAAACTGGCCCGGGGTTCGCATCGCGTTGGCAGGGATCGCGCCGAAGTGGGCCGAGACGAAATCCATGATGCCGAAAGACAAACATTCGACCTGGGGAAGGGCGGCAATCGCGCGCACTTGCTCCAGCGCGCCATGGGTCTCGATCAGCACGTGTATCGGCAGGTTGCTGCGGCCGCCCTTCTTTGCATGCCGGTTGATGAGCGCGATCGCATCGACCACTTCTGCCGCACTGTCCACTTTGGGGATAACCAGATAGGCAAGGCGTTTTGCGGCCGTTGCGCAAATCAGCGCAACGTCCTGCTTAAAAAATTCGCTGGTGACGTCATGTACCCGCGCGCCGATGCGCTCGAAACGGTTTTCTTCTCCGGCGATCAGCGTGGCGACCAGGCGCGCGTGGTTTTCTTCGTCGCCGGCGCTGGCGCCGTCTTCACAGTCAAAGGTGATGTCAAAAATGGGACCAAGTTCTTGTTGCAAGGCAAGCGATTTGCGCATCAGCTTCTCGGAGCCGGCGTAATGGTCGCATACCGGAATCGAAACCGGTGTGCGTTTGCCTTGGAATAAAACCTCGGAGGGATGCATGCGTAGTGTAGACAAAGGTCAAACAGTCAATCAAAACAGTCAATCAAATTGGTGCGGCGCGCAGTTGCTTCGCAGTTGCTTCGCAGTTGCTTCGCAGTTGCTTTCATATCACACCGTATCACACCGTATCAAACCATATACAAGCAGCATCGCACGTTGCGCGATGCTGCTTGTCAGTCAAGCCGGAATTATCCGACCAGATGTTTTACGCCGTCGCGTTCTTCCAGCAATTCTTTTAACGTGACGTTGATGCGTTCTTGCGAGAATGCATCGATTTCAAGACCTCGGACCATTTTATATTCGCCGTTTTCGGTGGTTACCGGAAAGCCGAACATCGTTCCCTCAGGAATTCCGTAGGAACCGTCCGACGCGATGCCCATGGTAGTCCATTTGCCGTTGGTGCCGAGCAGCCAGTCATGTATGTGGTCGATTGCCGCATTCGCGGCCGAGGCGGCGGAAGACAGCCCGCGTGCTTCGATAATGGCCGCGCCGCGCTTGCCGACAGTCGGCAAGAACACGTCTCTGTTCCAGGCGTCGTCGTTGATCATCGCCTTGACCGGTTGGCCGTCGATGCTGGCGTAACGGTAGTCAGCGTACATGGTCGGCGAGTGGTTGCCCCAAACAAACAATTTTTCAATCGACGTGACCGGTTTGCCGGTCTTGGCAGCGATTTGCGACAACGCGCGATTGTGATCCAGGCGCAACATCGCGGTAAAATTCTTGGACGGCAGATCCGGCGCCGATTTCATCGCGATATAGGCGTTGGTATTGGCTGGGTTGCCGACCACCAATACCTTGACGTTGCGCGACGCAACGGCGTTCAGCGCCTTGCCTTGCACCGTGAAGATTTGCGCGTTGGCTTCCAGCAGGTCCTTGCGCTCCATGCCCGGTCCGCGTGGACGCGCACCGACCAGCAGGGCGACGTCGATATCCTTGAATGCGGTCAGCGGGTCGCTGTGCGCGGTCATGCCGGCCAGCAGCGGGAACGCGCAGTCGTCGATTTCCATCATGACGCCCTTGAGCGCCTTTTGTGCTTTTTCGTCTGGAATTTCAAGCAGTTGCAGAATAACCGGTTGGTCCTTGCCGAGCATATCGCCGTTGGCGATGCGAAATAGTAACGAGTAGCCGATCTGGCCGGCGGCGCCGGTGACAGCAACACGCATGGGGGCTTTAGCCATGATGAATCTCCAAAGAAGTAATAAAGTCGATGCCGAAGCAACTAGCCTATAAAATATTCGGTAAGCCAGTCATGATACCGTTGAAAACCTGCCGCGTCAGCCAATAGGTACCGGTTAGGTACCGGTTAGGTGCGAAGAGCTGCCGTTGCGTAATTTTATAGGTTCGTTCTCAGGCGCGTTTTCAGGTGCAAAAATTATTTCCCGCGAGTGTAGGCTTGGCGCACAGCTCTGTCAATGGGTATCTTATATCTTATATAAGACATATCACATACAATTTTTTGCTGGACTGCACGGGGTGTTTTGTGGTGAAATTGCATCCTATGAATTCTGTTCCGTCCCACTTTGTCAATCAAGGCGCGCCTGCCGCTGGAGCGGGGAGTTCTGTTTCCGGGAGTTCTCCCACATTTAGTCCGCTATACCAGCAGATCAAGGCATTGATTACACAAAGCCTGCAGTCCGGCGAGTGGAAGCCGGGTGAGTTAATTCCAAGCGAAGTCGAATTGGCCGGTCGTTTCAAGGTCAGCCAGGGCACGGTGCGCAAGGCGAT
>PKWO01000521.1 GCA_003132085.1 Oxalobacteraceae bacterium
GCTCTTCAGCTTCCGCAACAGACACCTTGCCTACGCGGGCGGCGGGCGGCCCCTGCCTGGCCCAAGCGACGATAGCCTCAATGGCCGCCGCTTCGCCATGTACGCAGGCCTCAACCGAGCCATCGAGGCGATTACGCACCCAACCTGCAACGCCGAGCGCGGACGCCATTTCGGCGAAACATACGCGGTAACCGACTCCTTGTACCTGGCCCTCTATAATGAGTTGCTTCGCCACCGCACTTCCCTTTTTTCGTTATCGGCAATTCATTTAGCCCTGTGAGCTTGCCGGCTTCAGATCGGGCAATGCGGTATGCGCATTGCCCGATCAGGAAATCTTCAACAACGGCGCCAGGTATTTCCCGGTGACGCTCTTCGGATTTTTGGCAACCTGTTCCGGCGTTCCGGTGGCGATGATCTGTCCGCCGCCGGCGCCGCCCTCGGGACCGAGATCNNGTCTTGATCACGTCGAGGTTGTGTTCGATGATCACCACGGTATTGCCTTGATCGCGCAAGCGGTGGATCACTTTCAACAGCAAGTCGATGTCATGGAAATGCAAGCCGGTGGTGGGCTCGTCCAGAATATACAAAGTACGGCCGGTATCGCGCTTGGACAATTCCAGCGACAATTTCACGCGTTGCGCTTCGCCGCCGGACAGCGTGGTTGCACTCTGGCCAAGGCGAATATACCCGAGGCCGACATCCAGCAGCGTATGCAATTTACGCGCAATAGTCGGGACCGGCTTGAAAAATTCATGCGCTTCTTCGACCGTCATGCCCAACACTTCGGTAATATTTTTACCCTTGTAGTGTACTTCCAGCGTTTCACGGTTATAGCGTTTGCCGTGGCAGACATCGCAGGGTACATACACGTCAGGCAGGAAGTGCATCTCGACCTTGATCACGCCGTCGCCCTGGCAAGCTTCACAACGGCCTCCTTTGACGTTGAACGAGAAGCGTCCAGCGCTGTAGCCGCGTTCCTTGGCCGCCGGAACGGTCGAGAATAAATCGCGGATAGGGGTAAACAGGCCGGTGTAGGTCGCAGGATTTGAGCGCGGCGTGCGGCCGATCGGCGCCTGGTCCACCGAGATGACTTTGTCGAAATGTTCCAGGCCGCTGATCGATTCGTGCGCCGCCGGTTCGGCTTGCGAGCCATACAGGTGGCGGGCGGCAGCGTGATACAGCGTGTCGTTGACCAGCGTGGATTTGCCGGAACCGGAGACGCCGGTGACGCAGGTCAGCAAACCGACCGGCAACTCCAGTTTCACGTGTTTCAGGTTATTGCCGCTGGCCCCGGTGATGATGAATTGCCGTTCCGGGTTAGACGCCATGCGCTTTTTCGGTACGGCGATTTTCAGTGTGCCGTTCAAGTATTGGGCGGTCAGCGATTTCTTGTTTTTCAGAATATCCTTGAGCGTGCCCTGGGCGATGATTTCGCCGCCATGCACGCCGGCGCCGAGCCCCATGTCGACCACAAAATCGGCGCACCGAATGGCATCTTCGTCATGCTCGACCACCAGCACGCTGTTGCCGATATCGCGCAAATGCTTGAGTGTGGTGATCAGGCGGTCATTGTCGCGTTGATGCAGGCCGATCGACGGTTCATCCAATACGTACATGACGCCGGTCAGGCCGGAGCCGATTTGCGATGCCAGCCGAATGCGCTGCGCTTCGCCGCCGGAAAGCGTATCGGCGCTGCGGTCCAGTGACAGATAATCGAGACCGACGTTATTCAGGAATTTCAGGCGCGAGACGATTTCCTTGACGATCCGGTCGGCAATTTCCCGCTTGGCTCCGGTCAACTTCAGGGTTTCGAAAAAACGCAATGTTTCGCGCAAGGGCGTCGCCGCCACTTCATAAATCGCGCGTTCTTGCGCACCGCTGCCGACCTTGACGAAGCGCGCCTCGATGCGCAACCGGTTGCCATGACAGGACGGGCATTCTTTCTTGTTGATAAATTTGGCGAGTTCCTCCTTGACCGCCATCGAATCGGTTTCGCGGTAGCGGCGCTGCAGGTTGTTGACCACGCCCTCAAACGTGTGCTCGCGCACCACTGCGCGACCGCGTTCGTTGATATAAGTGAATGGAATGGTCTGGCGGCCGGAACCGAACAACACGGCATCCTGGGCCTTTTCCGGCAGTTTTTCGAATGGAATGTCCAGGTCGAAACCGTAATGTTCGGCCAAATTGGTCAACATCTGGAAATAGAACTGGTTGCGCCTGTCCCAGCCTTTGACTGCGCCGCTGGCAAGCGATAGGTTGGGGAAGGCCACCACCCGTTTCGGATCGAAAAACTCAATATGACCCAAACCGTCACACTCAGGGCAGGCTCCCATCGGATTATTGAACGAGAACAGACGCGGTTCCAGTTCCTGCAGCGCGTAGCCGCAAATCGGGCAGGCGAATTTGTTGGAAAACAGGTGCTCCGTGCCGCTATCCATTTCCAAGGCGATCGCCCGGCCTTCGGCCAGACGCAGGCAGGTCTCGAAGCTTTCGGCCAAACGCTGCTTCATGTCGGCTTTGACCTTCAGGCGGTCAACCACGACGTCAATCGTGTGTTTTTCAGTCTTCTTCAGTTTCGGCAAATCATCGGCCTCAACGATGCGCGCCTTGCCGGTTCCGCTTTGCACACGAAAGCGCACAAACCCCTGCGCTTGCATTTGCTCGAACAAGTCGACGTGTTCGCCCTTGCGGTTGGCGACAACCGGGGCCAGGATCATCAATTTGGAATCTTCCGGCATTGCCAGCACGGCGTCGACCATTTGCGATACCGATTGCGCCGCCAGTGGGTTTTCCGGATGATCCGGGCAATACGGGGTGCCGACCCGCGCATAGAGCAGACGCAGGTAATCGTGAATTTCGGTCACGGTACCCACGGTTGAGCGCGGATTGTGCGACGTGGCTTTCTGCTCGATTGAAATGGCCGGCGACAAGCCTTCAATCAAATCCACATCCGGCTTTTCCATCAACTGCAGGAACTGGCGCGCGTAAGACGACAAGGATTCCACATAGCGCCGCTGCCCTTCCGCATACAGCGTATCGAAGGCGAGCGACGACTTGCCGGACCCGGAGAGCCCGGTAATCACAATTAGCTTGTTGCGCGGCAAATCCAGATTAATGTTCTTGAGGTTGTGCGTGCGCGCACCCCGAATACGAATTTCGTCCATGAACTGCTTTCAGCGTAGTCTTATCCGGCACTTGCGCCCAGTTACGGAGCCAAGTGGGCCGAAGCCGGTCACAAACGGTTTGGGCAAGGTATTTTCACGTTGCCAAAACCGCCATTTTCCGAATTCGGCGAGTCAACCTGCTACTATAACGGCTTTTGATGTTCGTCGTATCAAGCAGGGGATGCCGAGGCGCGATTGCGTGACGCAAGCAAGGTTGATGCCGCCGTCCCTGCGGGACCGGCGGCATCCCGGTAGCATATAATTGCGTTTACAGTAAAAATTTACCGCGTTGCGGCTCAATCCAGGCCGCCGCCGTAGTTCAATAGGAGAAAATCGGAATGGCATCGGTCAACAAAGTAATCATCGTCGGCAATCTCGGGCGCGATCCTGAGACGCGCTACATGCCAAACGGCGAAGCGGTCACCAATATCGCGGTCGCGACGACCGAAAGCTGGAAAGACAAGTCCAGCGGCGAGAAAAAGGAGATCACCGAGTGGCACCGTATTACGTTTTATCGCAAGTTGGCCGAAATTGCCGGGCAATACTTGAAAAAAGGCTCGCAAGTCTACGTCGAAGGACGTTTGCAAACCCGCAAATGGACCGATAAAGAGAACATCGAACGCTATACCACCGAAATTATTGCCGATACGATGCAAATGCTCGGTAGCCGTCAAGGCATGGGTGGCGGAGCGGCGATGGATGACGATTATGGCAACGGAGGTAACGCGCCGGCGCCCCGTCCGAATACTAATACGAATACGAATACTGGCGGAGGATCGCGTCCCGCACCGTCCAAACCGGCGCCGAATTTTAGCGATATGGATGACGATATTCCGTTTTAGAGCTATACATCTGAAATGCAAACAAAACTCACGGAGCCCTTCCTTATAAGGGCTCCGTTTTTATGAAGCGAACCATGTCGCCGGCGTATTGGGACTGCTCGCAGCCGGACTGGGGGTAGCCGCCGTCCCTGGTCTGGCGATATCAAAGAACCTCCACCCCGGACTCGTCGGCGTCACGTTGACCGGACCGCAGATCAGCCGAACCATCGGCCTCATATCCCGCAAGCGGGCCGCCTTGCAGCCGGCAGCAGCCGCTCGGTACGGCATGTTGAAGAAGTCCGCCACGTGGTGACCAGCCGTTGATCAGGACCGATATCCGGCGAATGTAACACCCAACCGTGCAATTTTTTGATTGACCGTGTTCTCATTGACAACGTAAATGGCCAAACCTGCGATAATTCGCGGGGAAATAGATATCTGCATCCGGCGATTGAACGAATCATATTTCAAAGCGATTAAGGCCAACTCCATGGAACAACGACGCATCAAAGTTTCCGATGTCACCATCGGCCAACCGTTGCCTTGGGATGTATACGATTCGGAAAACCAATTGTTGCTGCGTAAGGGCCATGTCGTCGAACGCGTGCAGCAAGTGGAAGCCCTGATGATTCGAGGGCTATTTGTCGACACAAAAATCTCGCCGAGAAAGGATCCCGTACAAGCTGCGCCGAAAGAAAGACCGTCGGTAGTTCGCCTCATCAGCCTGGCGCACAAAAGGCTCGAACGACTGCTGTTCAATGTGAGCAACGAAGCCGATGCGCAAGCCAAAATTCTTGAAGTGGCGCAAGCAATTGCTTTTGCTGCCGATCTCAATTCCGATATAGCGCTTGCCTGTATTCTGCACAACCAAACGGCCGGGAGTTATCCGGTGCGGCATTGTATCGATACCGCCGTGGTTTCATTGCTGATCGCGCGCTCCCTGAAGAAAACACCCGATGAGATAAAGGCGCTGATCGGCGCCGCCCTTACGATGAACGTCGGCATGTTAAAACAACAAGATCGACTGCACGACATACAGGGACCGCTTTCCGAGCAGGACACCAGCTTTATTCGCAATCACCCGCAACAGAGCGTAACCGTCCTGAGGGCGGCTGGAATAGACAATGAAGACTGGTTGTCCTATGTGTTGATGCATCATGAGAATGAAGACGGCAGTGGCTACCCGTTGGGAAAAAAAGGGGCCGACATACCGCTCAATGCAAAAATACTTTCGCTCGCCGATCGTTATTGCGCGCGCGTCTCGGAGAGAAATTACCGAAAATCGCTGCTGCCCAATGCAGCGCTACGCGATATTCTGGTGGGCGAAAAAGATACTATGGATCCAATGCTCGCCACCATATTTATCAAGGAGCTCGGCGTATACCCTACCGGTACTTTCGTGCGGCTGGAGAATGGGGAAGTCGGCGTTGTCACAGGAAAAGGCAGCAAGACTATTTCACCAATCGTCCACGCGTTGATCGGGCCTCGCGGGGCGCCCCTGTCTTTCCCCATCAAACGCGACACGTCAAAACAATTATTCTCCATCCGCGAGGTGCTGACCGAGGACCAGGCGAACGTGCGTTTCAGCATGCAACAAGTGTGGGGCAATGAAGCAAGCTTGTAGCATTTTCCTGCTGTCGCATGCCGACTCAAATTATCGGAATACCCCGCATCCCGACTGAAGCTGCCGGCACAGCCTTGCGGCAGCGATGAGCGGCGAAAATGCTGGCGTCATTTTTGACCGGCGATTATGTGCGACACCGCACTGACGGGCGCATTAGCGCAAAATACAATGTTCGGTTAATGCCACTTCCTGTCTTTGATGGCCGGCTGTTTTCGTCAGGCAGCCGCTTGCCGCAATAGATCATCGAATACAAGCCGGCATCGCCTCATCGCATTAGGTGCCCATTATTTAAATCGGAGAAATGAAATGGGACTGTGGATTTTGACAACCGTTCTGGCCGCTTTTGCCCTGATGTTTTTCCAGGTAAAAGGCATATTCTGGCTGGCGAGCATAGCGCTTTGGGTCACGCTCGGATATGCGTTCGACATAGTCGGCAGTGCGGCGAGCCTGATTCTTATCGCGGTCGCCGTCCTGCCGGCACTCGTCGTCGCGATCAAGCCATTGCGGCGCGTGTTGATCTCTCCGCATATTCTCGATCTCTTCAAGCGCATCTTGCCCACGATGTCGGACACCGAACGCGATGCGTTGGAGGCCGGCACGACATGGTGGGATGCGGATCTGTTTTCCGGAAAGCCGGATTGGAACAAATTACTGCGTTTGCCTCGCCCGACGTTGAACGACGAAGAACAATCTTTTCTCGATCATGAGGTCGACGACCTATGCGGCATGATAGAAGACTGGGAGACCACGCAAGTGTGGCAGGATCTTTCGCCGCAGGCCTGGCAATTTGTCAAGGAGAAGGGTTTCCTCGGGATGATCATTCCGAAGAAATACGGCGGCAAGGAATTTTCCGCCTACATGCATTCGCAAGTGATCATGAAATTGTCGACGCGCTGCTCCGCGCTGGCGGTATCGGTGATGGTGCCCAACTCGCTCGGACCGGCTGAGCTGTTGCTGCATTACGGCACCGATGCGCAGAAGGACTATTACCTGCCGCGTCTAGCCGCCGGTATCGACCTGCCTTGTTTCGCGCTCACCAGTCCGTATGCCGGATCGGACGCCGCCTCGATACCTGACGTCGGCATGGTCTGCAATGGCGAGTTCGAAGGAAAGCGGACATTGGGTTTGCGTGTCACGTGGTCCAAACGTTACATCACGCTCGGACCGATCGCGTCGGTCCTCGGCCTGGCATTCCGTACCGTCGATCCCGATCATTTAATCGGCTCGGAGACCGACCTGGGCATCACCTGTGCGTTGATTCCGACCAAGCATGGCGGCGTCGCCATCGGTCGTCGCCATTGGCCGTTGAACGCGGTATTTCAGAACGGCCCGACCTCCGGCACCGATGTATTTATTCCGATGGAGTGGGTGATCGGCGGACGCCCGCAAGTGGGCCAAGGATGGCGCATGCTGATGGAGTGCCTGGCGGCGGGACGCGCCATTTCGCTGCCGTCATCGAATGTAGGCATGGCCAAACTTGCGGTGCGCGGAACCAGTGCCTATGCGGCAATCCGGCGCCAGTTCAAAACTGCCATCGGTAAGTTCGAAGGAGTGCAGGAAGCGCTGGCACGCATGGGAGGCAATCTGTACATGATGGATGCGACGCGCACACTGTCCGCTCTGGCAGTCGATTTGGGAGAGAAGCCGGCAGTCATCTCGGCAATCGCAAAGTACCATGTCACCGAACGCGGGCGCATGGTGGTCAATGACGGGATGGATGTGTTGGGCGGCAAGGGAATCTGCATGGGCCCAAGTAATTTTCTCGCCCGCGCCTATCAGCAAATCCCGATAGCGATCACGGTGGAAGGCGCGAACATACTCACGCGTTGCCTGATCATTTTCGGACAAGGCGCAATTCGGTCTCATCCGTATGTGTTGAAGGAAATGCACGCAACGGTTGAAGGCAATCGACGCAAGGCGATAGAAGATTTCGACCAGGCATTCTTCAGCCACGTCGGCTTTGTATTTGCCAATGCCGCGCGGTCGCTCGCGTATGGATTGACGGCGGGGCGTCTCGCTCCGGCGGAGCCAGCCGTCGCGCCGGCGTTGCGCGGCTATTATCGCGCAGTAAGCCGGCTTTCTGCGGCATTCGCGTTATTGACTGATCTATCGATGTTCATATTGGGCGGATCGCTGAAACGGCGCGAGCGGATATCCGGACGCCTTGGCGACATTTTGTCGCAAATGTATCTGATCTCCGCGGTATTGAAACGCTACGAAGACGATGGCCGTCCGGCAGCCGATGCGCCCTATGTGCATTGGTCCGTGCAAGATGCGCTGGTCCAGGCCCAGCAGGCGCTGAACGGTGTGTTGGAAAATTTCCCGAACCGGGCGATTGCCGGTCTGGTGCGTGTATTTGTTTTCCCTTTCGGCCTACCGTACCGCAATCCGTCCGATTCGTTAGGCACACAAGTCGCGGAAGCAATGCAGACCGCCGGCGAGGATCGCAACCGTTTGCTGGCTGATTCCTTCGTCAAGGGGGAGATCGGCGATCCTATTTCCTGCGGTGAAATGGCGTTTGGATTATTGCCGCAGGTTGAAGCGATCGAAAAACGCTTGAAGCCGATCATCCAGTCCGGCGCGTTGGATCCGGTTCCGCAGAGCCTGGTTTCGATGCAGCAATGGGTAACGCGCGCAACGGCGGCTGGGATCATCAATGCAGAAGAGCGCCGGACGATGTCAGACTTTGCCCGCTTTACCGATGTGTCGGTGCAGGTTGACGATTTTCCGCAAGACCTCAACCTATCGCTCGATGCAGCCGCGCGGCAATTGATGGAGGAGCGTACACATCCGCTTGCGGAATAAGCGCAAAACCATTTCCGAAAACGGCGGTCAATATCAAATTAGTCGATGAAGCTCAGCGGTTATTTTTGGCTAAGTATTCGCCAATTGCGCTTTGTCTGCGGCAATTGTCGTACCACATATGGGCGACAGCGAAATTTTTCCGTCGGCGTTAATGTGAGTTTTATTTCCGTACGGAAATACTATCGTGTTATCTACCCCCTTGTTTTACATTCTATTGCGCGTGAAGTCTGTCGGAGAGTACCAATACGGTTGTAGCAGGCAAGCGCTTCGTTCCGAGACGCATCGAGATTGACGGACAGTTGCTTTTACCCATCGGCGAAGAACTATGTTTGGCACGTAGCCGGTTTATTACGGGATTTTTTCAGGCGCTGGATTAGAATCGAAAAGAGGAAAATAATATTGCTGAAATACATGTTAGTCTGGGTTTGTTAAAATTGCCTGCCGCAAAGTAAATTCGAGGGATGGCATCCGCAAACCGGGCTTCGGGATCGTCGCTGTCGGTTGTCCGAAGTCGGGGCGGATTTTATTGAAATGCATGCGTAACGTGGATGTTGGATAAATTGGCAAGCGCGCAATTTATGCTGCATCCGGGTTAATACCAATACCAGCTCCACACTATGTTTCTAAAAAGAAATAGTCCATCCCCAGTTACAACCAAGCTTTCCCTGAAGAGCTTGATGGAAGCCGCCGGAGATGCCGTTTTCCGGACTGACCGGCGCGGCAAAATTTTCTACGCCAGCCGGCGTGCGCTTAAATTGATGGGCATGGAAGAGGGTAGCCTGCAAGGCTCTGCACTAAGCAAGCACATTCTGGCCGAAGACCGGACATCAATTGAAACAGGATTGACCGAAGCGTTGGCGTCCGGCGCCAACAACCGGATCAATGCCCGCCTGAACGCACGCGACGGCGTGCTATGGTTCGAATTTCAAATGACCGCGTGCGGGACCGACGACACTCAGATCGAATTCTTGATTGTCTGCCGCGACATTTCCAGACAGCGGGCGACCGAAGAGCGCCTGCGCCGTATGGCCACGCATGACGAAGTGAGCGGATTGCCGAATCGTTCCCTGTTGTCCGATCGCTTGCGCATGGCGCTTGCCCAGGCGCGCCGTACTGAGATCGGGTTTTCGGTGTTGGCGCTGAATTTGGACGGATTCAAGAAGGTAAATGACGCGTTGGGTCATGCGGTCGGCGATGCCTTGTTGCGCGTCGCCGGAATGCGCTTGCGCGATGCGTTGCGGGACGTCGATACGTTGGCGCGCGTCAGCGGCGACGAGTTTGTGGCGGTGTTGCCCGCAGCCGTCGATCCGGAGGAGATACAAGCCGTTGCGCGCCGCATGATTTCCACTATGCAGTTACCGTTCGAGATCGAAGGTAACTGCCTTTACGTCAGTGCCTCGATAGGCGTGGCGACATATCCGCAGCATGGCGATAGCGAGGTGACGCTGTTGGCGCACGCGAGCGCCGCGCTGCATCGCGCAAAGGAAACCGGGAAGTCGCGCTGCGTCATGTATGATGTCGAAAAATTCAACCTTCCTGAACATGATGTGTCGATGGAAGCGGCGATGTTCGACGGCGTGCGAAATGGTGAATTTCGGCTTTTTTACCAACCAATCCTCGATGCGCGCAGCCTTCAGATAGTCGGTTTTGAAGCGTTGATGCGCTGGATGCATCCGGAGTTGGGGGCGATATCGCCGACGCAGTTCATCCCGATGGCGGAGGCCAACGGCTTGATCAATTTGTTGGGTGCTTGGGCCCTGAAGGTAGCGTGCGTTCAAATCAGGGATTTTGAACAGGCCGCAGGCCGCAACCTGTATGTATCGGTGAACGTCAGTCCGCGCCAATTTCGCAACGATCAGTTTCTGGAGGTCATGGATAATGCGATGAGTCTGTCCGGCATAAGGGGAGGCCAATTGTTGTTGGAAATTACCGAGGGCATTCTCATGTCGGACCCGGAACACGCAGAAGGCCTATTGACCGCGATCGCCGCCCGCAACGTACGGATCGCGATTGACGACTTCGGCACCGGATATTCATCGCTCGCGTACTTGAAGCGCTTCCCGATCAATGTGCTGAAAATCGACCGCGCGTTCATCAAGGATTTGCCGGAGTCAATCAAGGACGCGGCCATCTGTAATGTGGTGTTGAGTTTAGCCAATCACTTGAACCTGACAACCATCGCTGAAGGCGTAGAGAACGATCAGCAGTTGCGTTTCCTGTCGAAGCAAGGTTGCGCGATGATTCAGGGTTTCCTGACCGGGCGGCCGTTGCCGCCCGCAGAAGCGATCAAGGTACTCAAATCCGGCGCATTGCCGAATGCACTTCATGCCAACGTCCAAATTTGAATGTATGACCAGCCTCTATCTTGATCCCAGAAAATCGGAAAAAACACTGGAATTGTTATGGTCCAGAGTTCGGTCGCGCGGTGATTTGCCCGGATTTTCCAAGGTGGTGAATTCCATTATCGGCGCCATGCACGGCGACAACGACAATGAATTCAGCATGACAAGAACGGTATTGGCGGATCCGGCATTGACCCAGCGCGTGCTGCGTTTAGCCAATAGCGCCATGTATTCGGTATTCGGACTGGGTATCAACACCGTGTCGAAGGCAGTCATCGTGTTGGGAACCGAATCGATTGGCCACTTGGCGCTGGGTTTAAAACTGATCGACGGACTGTCGACTTCAACGTCGGATAGGCCGGACACGCGCCTCGAACTCGAGAAGGCGGTTCTGGCCGGCCATATTGGGCGTCAACTGGCGTCGTCCGCCAGCAGCCGCGATGTCGAACAAGCGGTCGTCTGCTCCATGCTGCATATGCTTGGACGCATGATGCTCACCTTTTATTTGCCGGAATCGTGGGAATTGATACAGGCGCGCGGCGCCGCCAATCAGGCGCCGGAGGGCGATGTCGTGCGCGACGTGCTCGGCTTAAGCCTGGAGGAAATGGGTCAGGCAATTGCCCAACAATGGGGATTACCCGATATCCTGGTAAATAGTATGATGGATGTGCCTCCGAAACCGGCCGGCGAGCCGATTGAACATGCGGAGTGGCTGGCGACGGTGTCCACCGTTTCATCGCGTTGCGCCGATGTGATTTGTCAGGGCGAAGGATCGGGTTCGCCTGAGCTATTGCGGATCGCCGATGGTTATGCCGATATCCTCGGCATGGATGCAAGCCGGATTTTGACCGCGGTGGATATTGCGTTGCAATCCATCGAGGAAGAGGCGGCGACCGCCCGCCAGATTCTGCTCGCCGGTTCCGGCGCGAAAGAAAAGGATAGTCCGATTTCAGGTGGCAAGCCGGCTGATGCGGCGCAATTGTTGGCGAGCGGCATAACGGATATGCGCGGGGCGCTGCAAAATGCCAGCACTGCACAATTGTTGACGATGGCGTTGGAAACCGTATTCAAGGGATTAGGACTCAGCCGGGCAATTGCGTTCCTCCGCAGCGGCGAGCGCAACCAGTATTCGGCGCGCATGTGTTTTGGCGAAGGCGTGCAGGAAATGCTCGGTAAATTGGTATTTCCCGACGCTTATCGGCCGGACGTGTTTCATGCGGCACTGGCGAACGACGAAACGATCTTCGTCGAGAATGCGCACGACCCGGCGTTTGCCAGCAAATTGCCGCGTTGGTGGAAAGGCACGCTATTCGGGGCGCGCAGTTTCCTGATCTTGCCGTTGACCATCAATCGCAACCCGGTCGGATTCATTTACGGCGACTGGGATTTGTCATTGCCGGCTTCAAAAATCGATGACGTTGAAGTCGGACCGCTCAATGAGCTGCGCGGTTTGCTGGTGACGGTCATCGAGTACAGGCGCCATCTCGACCTGACATCGATAGTGTCGATGGTTTGAACCCCTAAACGGCAGCAGCGCTATTTCATGTTTCATGCCGCTTTTTTCAAGCTCCGGCCAGATTAGATCTCATCCACCAGGAACAAACGCCGATGTTCACGCATCGCATAACGGTCGGTCATACCGGCGATGTAGTCGGCAACCTTGCGTGCTTGCAACGCCTCATCGCCTGATGGCACCTGATAGTTCGGCGCCAGCAACGTCGGCTCTTGCATGAACGCCGAGAACAACTCGCTGACGATACGGCGCGCCTTGCTGGTCATGCGATTGACCTGATAGTGCTGATACAGGTTTTCACGCAAAAACCGTTTCAGCAGCACCGCCTCAACGCTCATCGCATCGGAAAAACGGATCAGCGGCCCGGCATTTCGCACGTCGTCAATACTCTGCAATTGCGCCGCGTGAATCTGTTGTTCGGAGCTATTGATCAAATCCACGATCAGCGCGTTGATCATGCGCCGTATCGTTTCATGAATCGCGCGCCGGCCGTCGATGCCGGGATAAGCTGCTTCCACCTGACGTCGATGCCGACCGTAAATGTCGATTTGATCCAGTTGCGCGGTAGTCAGCAAGCCGGAGCGCAGTCCGTCGTCGACATCGTGGTTGTTGTAGGCGATTTCATCCGCCAGATTGGCCAATTGCGCTTCCAGCGATGGCTGTTTCCGATCAATGAAGCGTTGTCCGACGTCGCCCAATTTGGCGGCATTGATCAGCGAACAATGCTTGAGAATGCCCTCACGGGTTTCGAACACCAGATTCAAGCCATCGAATGCGCCATAACGATGCTCCAGCGCATCGACCACGCGCAGGCTCTGCAGGTTATGCTCAAAACCGCCGTAGTCCTTCATGCAGGCGTTCAGCGCCTCTTGACCGGCGTGGCCGAAAGGCGTGTGGCCGAGATCGTGCGCCAATGAAATCGCCTCAACCAGGTCTTCATTCAAACGCAGATTGCGCGCGATCGAACGGGCGATCTGCGCCACCTCGATACTATGCGTCAAGCGCGTGCGGAATAGGTCGCCTTCGTGATTGATGAACACCTGGGTTTTATATTCAAGCCGGCGGAATGCTGTCGAATGAATAATCCGGTCGCGATCGCGCTGAAACTCCGTGCGCGATGCCGGAGCAGGTTCGGGAAAGCGCCGCCCGCGCGACTCCGCTGAATGGGCGGCATACGGCGCGAGGTGGGCTTCAAGATTCATGTCGGCTGGCGTGGGTTACGGGCAAACTATCCGGGGCGGACGCAGGCATTGATGGTTTCCAGCAAACTATCGTGCGGCACCGGTGTAATGATCGGTGTGCCGAGCGGCTTGATCAAGATGAACTTGATCTGCCCGCCCTCATTCTTTTTGTCGACCTGCATCAATTCCAGCCAGCGCGCACTGCCCAGATCGGGGGCCGCGACCGGCAATCCGGCTGCCTGCACCAATGACGTCAAGCGGGCTTTGGACGCTGCATCGATGTAACCCAGGCGATGCGATAGATCGGCTGCCATCACCATGCCGCAGCCGACCGCCTCGCCATGCAACCACTTGCCATAGCCCAAACCGGATTCTATTGCATGTGCGAAGGTGTGGCCAAAGTTCAGAATCGCGCGCAATCCGCCTTCGCGCTCATCCTGCCTGACCACATCGGCCTTGATTTCACACGATCGCCGAATCGCGTACGCGATCGCGATCGCATCGTTGGCGACCAGCTTCACTATGTTGGCCTCGATCCAGGCGAAGAACGCCGCATCGATAATCGCCCCATGCTTGATCACTTCGGCCAAGCCAGCCGATAATTCGCGGGCCGGCAAGGTGCTGAGCGTGGCGGTATCGGCAATGACTGCCTGCGGCTGGTAAAACGCGCCTATCATGTTCTTGCCGAGCGGATGATTGATGCCGGTCTTGCNNGCAAAACCGGTCATGTCGCCGATTACGCCTCCACCCAGCGCAATCAAGGTGGTCTTGCGATCACATTGCTCGCGCAACAAGGCGTCGAAGATCAGCATCAGGTTGGCCCAGTTTTTCTCTTCCTCGCCGTCGGGCAACACGATCGATGTGACGCGCTTGCCGGCCGCCTCGAGGGACTTGGTCAACTGGTCCAGATATAGCGGGCCTACCGTCGTATTGGTGACCACGGCAACCCGTTCGCCGACGATGTACCGGCTGCACCATGCCGGGTCCGAAAGCAATGACGGTCCGATGGTGATCGGATAACTGCGATCGCCCAGATCGACCTCCAATGAGATCGGCGAAACCGATGAAACCGGTGAAAATTGCAAGGAATCGATAGTTTGATCGGCAGACATGGCGGAATTCGGTGAAGTTGGCTCGTCGGGCGCCGGCTCGGCTCCCAACNNCAACTGCGTCAGTATCGCATGGACCAGCGACGGCACGTTAGGACGCCCGGTTTCGACGATCAGATCGGCCACTTCACAATACAAGGGTTCGCGCTCGCGTGTCAACTCTTCCAGACGCTTGCGCGGATCGGCAGTCTGCAATAGCGGACGGTTCTTGTCGCGGCCGGTACGTTGCAGGATATGGCTGACGCTGGCACGCAGATAGATGACCGTGCCGCGCGACTTAAGGAAATCGCGATTCTCCTTGCGCAGAACCGCGCCGCCGCCGGTGGCCAGCACGATACCTTGTTGCGCGGTCAAATCGCGTATGGCCTCCGCCTCGCGCTGCCGAAAATTCTCCTCGCCTTCGATTTCAAAGATCAAGGGAATCGAGGCGCCGGTACGCGCCTCGATCTCCTGGTCGGAATCGACAAATCGCTTGTTAAGCTTTTTTGCCAGCGCGCGCCCGACCGTCGTCTTGCCCGCACCCATCAAACCGACGAGGAAGATATTTGATGTCAGTTTGCTACGTTGCAAGGATTAACCCCATATGGGCTATGAAAGCCCGGAGGAGTGGTAGTCAACGCGTAATCGGTGGCCACCCCCTCCAGCATAAAGACCGGCGTCACAAAAGTCGCTTCGCTCCCGGACACGCTGCCTCGTATCGTCATCTGCACGTCGAGCCATAACGCGTGGTCTTTCGGATACAGGATCGCGATGACGGCAGTGCCGGTCGCATCGGTGGTCCCGCCGACGCTGACATTGAACGGAATTCCCGGATCCAGTCTGCCGTTGCTATTGGTATCCTCACCCGGATCCAAGATGCCATTTTGATTGGTATCTTCGTTGACGCAAGTAATCGGATTGGCAGGCAGCACCCAGAAAGTGCCGCCTGCAACCAGGGTGCCTTTGCGATACACGGGCGCCCACAGCGACGCGGTTATTGTCGCGTTGGAGACCGGGTTGCCGGAGGCGTCAGTGACAAACACCGACCAATTTTGTTGATATTGCGTGTCGTTCGGCACCACGATCGTATTGCCCGTACCGGCCTGTATAGACAGCGATGTGCGTGCCACAGTCAGCGTGGTGGTGGCGCTGGCGCTGGTCACCGTACTTTGAATCGTCGCCTGTATCGTCACGCCATTGGTTGGCGTGCTGTTGGCGCCGGCAATAAAGGTCACTGTTGCCACGCCGTTGCTGTCGGTGGTCACCACCGACGGATTCAGCAAGGAACCGCCGCTGCTGTCATTGACGATCGTGAAGGCCACGACCGTGTTTTTAACCAGATTATTATTCGCCGATCCGTCGCGCACAATAGCGGTGATGACGCTTTTCTGGGTCACGCCGACTCCGCTATTGGTGCCGATCACCGCCGGATTAGGTTGCAAACTGATGGTGGATGACGGCAGCAAAGCGGCATCGAACTCCAATTGCGTTTGGGTAGAGGGGCCATTTGCCGCGATCGCCGTGATAGTCGCAATGCCCACGGTACTAGCCTTGATATAAGATTGCGCGCTACCGGCGACTATCTGCACGCTGGCAGCGCCTAATGGCACCGTGCAAACGCTATCCGAGTAGATCGTACCGCGTGACGTGGAGAACGTCATCGACCCAGTCTGCGGCGCGCCGTTATTCATGTAGGACGCCGTAATCGGCGTACAGGAACTGCCGGTAAACACCGCAGTCGTCGGTGTGCTGATAGACAGGTTTTGCGCATTGATGGTCAGCGTCGACGTGGCGCTGGTTCCCAATGCAGTCAGCGTAAGCGTATCCGTCCCCGACGTGGCACCGGTCAAAGTAAGCGTAATCTGACCCTGCGCATTGGTCAGCGGAGCGGTGGCAGTGCCGCCGCCGGAGGTCTTCACGACTATCTTGTTGTTCAGTTGCGAGGCGAAGCTGACCGCTGCATTCGCCACCGCCGCGCCTGCAGAATCCTTGACGGTGACCAGGAAATCGCCCGCACTACCGGACGATATCGAACTGGGTCCGACGGAGCTGATGGTGGTGCCGACCACGCTCACCGAACCTGTGGCGGATTTGCCGCCTGCGGTCACCACAATATTTATCGTGCGGTCGGTGCGGTCGCCGGCGGTGCTAAGCGTCGCCTTGGCCTGCCCGTTTAAGTCCGATGTCGCGTTGGTCACCACCAGCGCGCCGGAGTCGGCAGTGAATTGCACCGGAATCGCCGATAGCGCGTTGTTGTTGGTATCTTTAACCAGAGCGGTAATTGTCACTTCGGTGCCAGCCACGCCGGCCGACGGTAATTGCGGGCTGCTGAACAGCAGCGAGATCGAGCCTGTCGTCTTGGTCGTCCCGGTAGGCGTGCTCGGATTGGTGCCGGCGGAACCGCCGCCGCCGCCACAAGAAGCCAGCGCTAATGCGAACAGGCTACCGCACGCCAACCGGGCCGCATTGCGAAATGGCTTACCGATAAAATTGAATATCATACGGGTACCTTGAAAGAGTATGTCGAATTTCAGTTGTGCTTAACGCGACGACAATTTGTCCGTCACGATCTTGGGCGTGATAAAAATCAGCAATTCCGTGCGTGTATCTGATTTTGAAGTGGTTTTGAACAGGTACCCCAATATCGGTATGTCGCCCAGAAACGGCGTTTTGGTGACTGAATCCTGGAGGTCCTGCGTAAAGATCCCGCCAAGCACCACCGTTCCGCCGTTTTCAACCAAAACCTGGGTTTTGACGTGCTTGGTGTTAATCGCCAGGCCGGCTGACGTCGCAATCCCGACCGAATCGTTTTTGACATCGACATCGAGAATGATATTGCCGTCAGGTGTGATTTGCGGGGTTACTTCCAAGCTTAAATTTGCCTTCTGGAACGACACCGAGGTTGCACCGCTGCTGGTGGCTGAATTGTAGGGAATTTCCGTGCCTTGTTCAATCAACGCCTTCAATTGGTCAGCCGTGACCACGCGCGGACTGGAAATGATTTTGCCTTTGCCGTCCGCCTCCAACGCAGACAATTCCAGATTCAAAAAGCGATTTGCGCCAGCCGAAAACAGGCTGACGCCAACACTGGTTGGATTGAACCCGTTGATCACCGCAGCCGGCAAATTGACGAATTGATTAGAGACGCCGGTTGTGTCGGTGCTCGTTATTTGCCCGGTCTGGGCTTGCACTCCCTGCATGGTTCCAGTGACCGATACGCTGTTGCCTCCGCCGACCGCATAGCCGGCGGTACCGCCGCGCGCGTTGCGCAGATCGGTAACCCCGAGCTGCGCCCCGAGATTTCTGCTGAAACTGTCATTCGCCTCGACGATGCGCGCTTCGATCTGGACCTGACGCGATGGAATATCGGTCTTTTGAACCAGCCTGCGCACATCTTCCAGTTTGGATGCCACATCGGTGATAAACAACTGATTGGTGCGCGGATCGATAGTCGCACTTCCGCGCGCCGACAACATGCGATTCTTGGACGAGGAATCAAGGCCGAAAACCTGTTTGAAGGCCTCCGCTTTTTGATAATTCAACTGGAAAGTCTCGGTTCTGAGCGGCTCAAGCTCCGCAATTTGTGCTTTTTGCTCCAGTTCCAGCTTTTCCTTGGTCAACAATTCGTCTTTCGGTGCAATCCACATCACCGTTCCATTTTTGCGCATGTCCAAGCCCTTGGCCTGCATCACGATGTCCAGCGCCTGGTCCCAAGGAACGTCTTTCACGCGAATCGTCAGCTTGCCGGAAACGCTGTCGCTGGTAAGGATATTCAAATTGGACACATCGGCAATGATCCCCAGTATTGCGCGGACATCGACATCCTGGAAATTAAACGAAATTTTTTCTCCGCGATACCCCTGCGTGCCCTGCGTCAGCTTGTTTGGATCTTCCTTGATCGGCTTAACCTCGATCACCAGTTGCGTATCGCTTTGATAAACGCTGTGTTCCCATAACCCCTTGGGTTCGATCACCATGCGGACGTTTTCTCCCTCTGGAGTCGTCGTAATCGTCTGCACCGGCGTGCCGAAATCGGTCACGTCCAGTCGGCGGCGCAACACTTCAGGCAAACTGGCCCGCAAAAAATTGACGACAATCGTTTGGCCCTGTTGCCTCGCATCGACCGCAATCTGGTTGCTCGGCAAGTCGACCACGATACGCCCTTCGCCGCCCTGTCCGCGCCGGAAATCAATATCGCGCAGCGCCTGCCTGCCGCCGCCGGCCACCACCGGCTTGGCGACCGGAAGGCCTGCCGAATTCACCGCCGTGGCGACGCCGCCGGAACCGTCCACTGTCAGAATCACCGTGTCGTTCTCCAGGTGGGTCGCATAGTTCAATGCGCGTGCCAGATTTAAAACCAGGCGCGACCGATCCCCCACTTGCACCACATTGGCGCTACGCACATCGCCCAAACCAATGTCCTGGGTAGATTTTCCAGTCTCGTTGGCGGTGTCGGCGAAATCGAGAACGATACGCGCCGGACTGGTGATTTTGAAATCCAAAGGTGCTTTAGTGATCGCGTTTTTCAGTTTTATTTTTACGATCACAGTGGAACCTTGCTGGTTCGCACTGATCGACTCGATCGCATTCTCTTGCGCAAAGGCGGTGCCGCAAATCGCCATGGCGCAAGCGATCACCCATTTTTGCCATGCTTTTGGCACGATTGCCCCCAACATTGGGGTCTGCATTTTTAACGCGATCATTTTTTGGTCTCCTGCAACTCTAATGTGGCCTTACGCTCGACCCATTCGTCGCTCGCATCTTGAACACGCTCAATGATATTCACTTCAGTATCGGTCACAGCGACAATCATGCCGAAATTCTGCCCGACATAGTTACCGACTTTGACCTCAAATACGGCCTTGTCCACCTGCAGGATAGCGTACGTGATTCCCGGCTTTTTTACCGTCCCCACCATGACCAGCGTATCCAGCGGATAATTTTCCAATGGCTCGCGGCGACGCTCCATATTTGGTTTCAGCGCGCTGTGGGTATTGGATTGCAGTTTAGCGAGCGCAACTGTTAACTTGGTTGGGTTGAACGGATCGACGACACCTTTTTCGGAATACGTAAACGGCGTGAATTTTTTAGGTTCCGACAGTTTGGGAATCGTTGGTCTGGTTTGAGACTTCACTTCGGCCATCCATTGCTTGACCTCTTGCGTGCCACCGTCGCCGCAACCTGCCAGGCATGACAGCAGCACGGCAATCGTCGCGCACCACCCGACACGGGAAATCATCATTTCTTGCCTCCGCCAGCAGCTTTGCGCTGTGCCGCGACCTCGTTCGGATCAAGATAACGAAATGTCTTGGCTACCGTATCCAAGGTGAGCGTGGCATCCTTGCCGGCGACCAAGGCCAAGTTGTTGAGCGTTACGATCCGCGGCAAATTGGCAATATCGCTGGAAAATTCGCCGACGTCGTGATAACTGCCGGTTACTTTAATGTCGATCGGCTGCTCGGCATAATAGTCTTTGACCACCACCTTCCCAGGTTTGAATAACTCGAATTGCAAACCGCGCCCCAAGCCTGCATGCGTAATATCCGACAAAAGCGCATCCATTTCAGCCTTGCTGGGCAACGCCTTCTCCAGCGTCGCTACGTATTCACCGACCTGCGCCTTTTGTTTCTTCAAGGCGTCAAGATTATTGGCCTGTTGAATCTTGGTTTTGTATTCATCCCGCAACTTCACTTCTTGTTGCTCCCCCGCATTCAGCTCATCCAGTTGGCTATCCCAGTAGAAAAACCACGCCAACGCGAGTACTGCGGCAAATACGGCAACCCCGCACATGAGCCTCGGGACGAGCGGCCATTGACCCGGATGCCGCCCATTCAGACCACGAAACTGCGCGGTAACTGCCGTTCCGATATTTCTCAGATCTGCCATGATGCGCCTTTCATTCTACGGTTTCTTCGGTGCATCAACACCGGCACCGCGTCCGCCTGCATCCGCAGCAGCTTTACTGCCCGCATCCTTGGGAACCAACATTGCCGCTTTATCGGCGGTGACGGCATTTCCTGCAACTGCCGCAGACTTATCCTTGTCGCGCTGACGTTTAATGCCGACATTCATCGTAAACTCAAAAACTCTCTTCAAATCTTTCGCCTGCCCTATTGTGCCGGCCTTGATCTCAATTAATTCCGGGCGCTCCAGCCATGGAGAATTATTCCCTAAGTTACGCAGCAATTCCGACACCCGCTCGTTGGATTGTGCGACTCCAGTCATCGAAACCTTTTGCCCTTCCTGCTTGAATCCGCGCAAATATATTCCTTCCGGCACCTGTTTGACCAATTCATCCAGCAGATATACTGGTTGATTGCGATCGCTCTGCAAGTCCTCGACCGCCTGCTGACGCGCTTTCAGTGCTTCAATTTCTTGCTTGATGCTGGCGATTTCTTTGATCTGTTCGTCCAACTTGACGTTTTCAGCCTTGATAAACGTGTTGCGTTGGTTTTGTTCTGAAATTTTGGTGGAGATGAAAAGGCCGACTGCCAGCACAATCGCAGCGCCGAAAACGGCGGCTAATATCAGCAACCTGAAAAACGCATTCTTGTTTTGTTTGCGTCTTGCTTCACGATGAGGGAGTAGGTTAATTCTGATCATCGGTCGAATCTCCGCATGGCCAGCCCGCAAGCCACCAGGAACGCCGGGGCCTCTACGCGCAGTTGCTTTTCACGTACGTTCGGCGCCAGTTGCATGCCCTTGAACGGGCTCACCACCGCGGCAGAGATCTTGGTACGGTCGGCAACGACGTCCACCAGACCCGCGATAATTGCGCAGCCACCTGCTAAAAATATTTGATCGATACGCGTGTAAGGCGTTGATGTGAAGAAAAACTGTATCGCCCTGGCCACTTCCAGCGCGACATTTTCAAGAAAAGGTTCCAGCAATTCGCGCTCATAGCCTTCCGGCAAGTCGCCCGACCGTTTCTTCGATTCCGCTTCTTCGTGCGACAAGCCATAGGCGCGCACGATATCCTGCGTCAGTTGGTTGCCGCCGAAAGGTTGCTCACGCTCATAGATCGCCTGCCCGTCCAACAACACCGAAACATGCGTAACTTGCGCGCCGATCTGAAACAATCCTACTATCTGACCCTTACCGCCCTCGGGCATTTGGGCAATGATCCTGTCGATCGCGGCCCGGGCCGCATACGACTCGATATCCATGACGGTCGGCGTCAACCCGGCCGCCTCGGCGACCGCGACGCGATCCTCGACTTTCTCTTTCCGGGTGGCCGCCAACAGAACCTCAACGTCCTCCGGCGAATTTTGCGCGGGACCGACGATATCGAAATCGAGACTCACCTCGTCCAGCGCAAAAGGAATGTACTGGCTGGCTTCCGTTTCTACCTGTATCTCAAGCTCATCCTCGGACAGACCGCCAGGCAGAATGATTTTTTTGGTGATGACCGATGCCGGCGGCATCCCCAATGCAACAAACTTGGCGCGCGTGCCGCTTTTCTTCCAGACGCGGCGCACGGCTTCCGAAACCTGCTCGATATTCTCGATATTGCCGTCCACCACAGCACCGCGCGGCAATGATTCCGACGCAAACCGCTCCAGGCACAGTTCATTTTTGCCGACCTGCGTCAGCTCAACGAGTTTTACTCCCGACGTGCTGATATCGAGGCCGACCAACAGCGGATTCTTGTTGCCAAGTAATGATCCGAGATCAAAAGCCAACGGCAGCTCCCCCCAAAAACATCATTTTCCATGTGAACTCACCGCCCAATGGCGGGTCCAATCATTGGAAAAATGCTTCTAGACAAAAAAATTCGTTTAAAAACCTGTGTTTAGGCGACATTTATCAAAGATTACATTAAATCGTAGCAATAAGCTCCCAGAAGTGTAAAGCAATTTCCGCATAGTAACTTGTAAATTCGTTGCCAAAACCCCACTCGATACAAATCGGGCGCTCGCCGATGTCTGTTTTGGGGTATAAACGCGCTCCCCGGTTGACCCCGCTATAATGCCGCGGATAGCCAACCATTCTCACATCCTATTCCGCATGAGCTCTAGCAACTCCGAACCCGCATCCCCTGCCGCAACGCCGACGCGCCGCTTAAGCCTGCCGGCACGCTTGGCCCTGGGTCTTGTCGGCGCGATTGCAGGCATGGCCGCAATCGCGCTCCTTCTGATCGGTTTTACACTGGCGATGGCTTATCCGAACTTGCCGGCGCTGGATTCATTGACCGATTATCGCCCCAAGATACCTCTGCGTATCTTCTCCGCAGACAATGTGCTGATAGGGGAGTTTGGCGAAGAGCGGCGTAATCTTGTCCATATCAAGGACGTGCCGGACGTCATGAAGAAGGCGGTGCTGGCAATCGAAGACGATCGATTCTATGAGCACGGCGGTGTCGACTACCAAGGCATCCTGCGCGCCGCCCTGCACAACGCCGGCGGTGGCGCCAAGCAGGGCGCGTCGACGATTACACAGCAAGTGGCACGCAACTTCTTTCTTTCCAGCGAGCAAACGCTGAAACGCAAGGTCTATGAAGTGCTGCTCGCCTGGAAAATAGAAGAAAACTTGACCAAAGACCAGATTCTTGAGGTTTACATGAACCAGATTTATTTGGGGCAGCGCGCTTACGGCTTTTCGTCCGCGGCACAAATTTATTTTGGCAAGCAATTGTCCGAGATTACGACTGCCGAAGCCGCGATGTTGGCGGGTTTGCCCAAAGCGCCATCCGCCTACAATCCGGTCGTCAATCCAAAACGTGCGAAAGTGCGCCAGCAGTACATCCTGGACCGCATGCACGCGTTGCACTACATCAACGATGCACAATATCAGCAAGCGCAAAACGAACCGCTGAAAATAAAAACCGATAGCAGCGAATTCGGCATGCACGCCGAATATGTCGCCGAAATGACGCGCCAATTGGTCTATGAGCAGTTCAAGGAAGACGCCTACACGCGCGGATTGAACGTGTTTACGACCATCATCAAAGCCGACCAGGACGCAGCCTACATCGCCGTGCGCAAAGGCGTGATGGACTATGAGAAGAAACATGGCTACCGGGGACCGGAAAGCTACATGGATATCCCCTCCAAGAAGGAAGAAGCGGACGACGCAATCGAAACCGAACTCTCCGATCATCCGGACAGTGACGACATCGTGGCCGCCGTGGTACTGGAAGCGACGCCCAAGAGCGTGCGCGCGGTGCTGTCGAGCGGCGAGGAAATCAGCATCGGCGGAGCGGGGTTGGCGTTCGCCGCCAACGCGCTCAGCGACAAGGCCCAGCCGAATCGCCGAGTCCAGCGCGGTGCGGTCATTCGCGTAGTGCTGGAGGGACAGTCTTGGTCAATTACCCAATTGCCGGAGGTGGAGTCCGCATTTGTCGCCGCCAATACCGAGGATGGCTCGATCCGTGCGTTAATCGGGGGGTTCGATTACAACCTCAATAAATTCAATCACGTCACGCAAGCCTGGCGCCAGCCGGGGTCTTCCTTCAAGCCGTTCATCTATTCGGCTTCGCTGGAAAAAGGGCTGTCGCCAGCCACCGTCATCAACGATGCGCCGATCAGTTTCGACGCCGCACACACCGGCGGCCAGCCATGGGAACCAAAGAACTACGATGGGAAATACGAAGGGCCGATGACCATGCGCAAAGGCTTGACCAAATCAAAAAATATGATTTCGATTCGCATCCTGCAAAAAATCGGCGCCAAGTATGGGCAGGAATACACTACCCGCTTCGGCTTCGATTCCGACAAGAATCCTCCTTTCCTGACCTTGGCGCTCGGTGCCGGTGCGGTAACACCGTTACAGATGGTCGGAGCCTATTCGGTATTTGCCAACGGCGGCTACAAGATCAATCCATACCTGATCACGAAAGTGACCGATGCCGACGGCAGGATTCTCTCGCAAGTCAAACCTGACAAGGCCGGCGACCAAGCCAACCGGATCATCGACGAGCGCAACGCGTTTCTGATGGACAGCATGTTGAAAGATGTGGTCAGATATGGCACCGCAGTCAAGGCAATGGCGCTCAAGCGTACCGATATCGCCGGTAAGACGGGGACCACCAACGATTCGTTTGACGCTTGGTTTGCCGGTTATCAACCGAAAATCGTCGGCATTGCCTGGGTCGGCTTTGATCAGCCCAAAAACCTGGGCAATCGCGAAACCGGGGGTGGGCTGGCGTTGCCGATCTGGCTTGGCTACATGCAAAAGGTGTTGAAGGACGTGCCTATGGCGGTGCAGCCCATCCCGGAAGGCGTGATACAGGCGGGTGGCGACTACTACTATGCGGAGAATCCCCCCGGTACCGGAGTACGCAGCCTGGACGTGGGCGATCAAGTACCGACCGAGGACGAAAAGACCAAGGATGCCGTCAAGAATGAATTGTTCTAGAGGCCCGCTTAGGGAGCCCCGCCTAGCGGCCCTATCGACGCTGCGGAGCCGGGTTTTTTGGCGATAGCGATCGCTATCCGGCGGTCAGCAGCACCTGACTGCCGGATTGTCGGCTCACCATGTCTGACAAGGCGGCAAACAATTCCGAGCCATCGCGCGTATTGCGCCATTGCCGGCCGTCTTGCTTGTAATGAAATCCGCCGGACTTTGCCGCCACCCACATTTCCTGCATCGGCGCCTGACTGTTGACGATGATCTTGGAGCCGTTGTCGACAAACTCAATTTCCAACACGTTCCCGCTACGGCTGCACTCGACATCCAAACCGGTATCGATGGTTGCCTGCTCCAACGCCGCTTCAATCGCGCGCAAGGTCGAATCCGCCAGCTTCAGGAATTCTGTTTCGGTCATGCTACACTCCAGTAAATTCGTCAAACTGTGATTCTAATCGTGAAGTCTACTGTCAAATTGTCCGGCGTTGCCTCTTTTTTCATTGTTGCCGTGGTGTTAAGCATGCTATCGGCGTGCGGACAACGCGGTCCGCTATACCTTCCAAAACCGGAAGCGAGCAGCGCGCCAGCCAAAGTTGTGCCGCCATCTGCAGCGCCAAGCGACTCGTCAACCCCAGCTGTTTCCAAATAATTCACCTCCATGCCGCACTTTTCTTATGAAGACGGGGTGCTTTACGCCGAACACACCCCTTTGACCGATATCGCCGAGCAATTCGGCACGCCCACCTATGTCTATTCCAAGGCGGCCCTGACGGAAAATTATTCCGCCTATGCCGATGCCTGCCGAAAATACGGGCGCGGCGAAAGCGGCGCGTTAATCTGCTATTCGGTCAAATCGAATTCCAATCTTGCGGTACTCAACCTGCTTCAGCAATGCGGCTCGGGATTCGATATCGTATCCGGCGGCGAACTGCTGCGGGTGCTGGCCGCAGGCGGCTCGGCAAGCAAGGTGATTTTTTCCGGCGTAGGTAAAACCGCCGACGAAATGCGGCTCGCACTGTCGCACAATATCCTTTGTTTCAATGTTGAATCGATTCCGGAATTGCATCGTTTGAACGAAATCGCCGGCCAGATGGGCAAGCCGGCGCCGGTCTCCTTGCGCATCAATCCTAACGTTGACGCCAAGACGCATCCGTACATTTCGACTGGCCTGAAAGAAAACAAGTTCGGCATAGCCTATGAAGAAGCATTGGCGACCTACCGGATCGCCGCCGTGCTGCCGCACATCAGGGTGGTTGGTATCGACTGCCATATCGGCTCACAATTGCTGGATGATGCGCCATTGCTGGAAGCGCTCGACAAGTTGATCGAATTGATTGATGCGCTGGAGCAAGAAGGCATCGCCATCCACCATCTGGACATAGGCGGCGGCATCGGCATTCCCTATGAAGGCGGGGACTCCGTGCCGGTGGGCGACTATCTGGCCCGCCTGTTTGCCAAAATCGATGAATGGCGCCGGCTCAAGCATGGAGCGAGTCCGATTCAGGTCATGTTTGAACCGGGCCGCTCCATCACCGGCAACGCCGGCGTGTTGCTGACCGAAATTCAGTATTTGAAACATGGCGCCGAAAAGAATTTCGCGATTGTGGACGCCGCAATGAATGACTTGATTCGCCCGGCGATGTACGACGCATGGCATCAGGTGCTGCCGGTCATTCAACACAAGATTCCGGCCGAGACATACGATGTGGTCGGGCCGGTCTGCGAGTCGAGCGACTGGCTGGCGCGGGAACGCGCATTGGCCATAGAGCAAGGCGACTTGCTGGCAATCATGTCGACCGGCGCCTATGGCATGACGATGGCGTCAAATTACAATACGCGCGGTCGCGCTGCCGAGGTGATGATCGACGGCGTCAACGTCCATTTGATCCGCAAACGCGAAAGCCCCAGCGAATTGTTCGCGTCGGAATCGATACCGGGTTAAGCCGGTTCGGGACTGGTGCCGGCCTGACGTTGTTGATTGCGTTTCCGGGTCAGGCTCCAATACACACGCACCAGTAAAAGCGCGGCGATGACCGTGCCGAATAGTATCGGCTGCGCAAAATCATGTTTGCCGGCCTTCATCCACCAAAAGTGCAAAATGCCGAGTGGCGCAATCACATAGATCAGGCGATGCAGCCATTGCCAGCGCTTGCCGCCCAAGCGCTTCATCATGCGGTTGGTGCTGGTCGAGGCAAGCGGAATCAACAGCACGAATGCCATAAAGCCGACCGTAATGAATGGCCGTTTTACAACGTCTTTCCACATTTCGCCTACATCGAAAAAATGGTCGAACCACAGGAAAGTCGTGAAGTGCAGGGTCGCGTAGAAAAAAGCGAATAACCCCGTCATGCGACGTAATTTAAGCAACCAATTCCAGTTGCTAAACCGCCGCAAAGGCGTCACGCTCAACGTTAAACACAAAAAATACAGGGTCCAATCGCCGGTGTTGCGGGTAATGAATTCAACTGGATTGGCGCCCAGACGATCCGCTACGGTGAATGCCGCCAAGCGCGCAAACGGCAGCAATGCAACCACAAATAAAACTACTTTTAACCACTTGAGTTGCCGTGGACCGGGATTGAAATGGAGAGCGAACATAAGCACAGATAAGTTGGGTTGAGCACGGAAATATCCAATGGGCGCGAAGCATGCACGCTACAAATAGAGTGCCAGGCTTCGGTTCCGGCAAACAAATGAAACGGTTGCCCCATCAAAAATATTTTTTCAGATCCATTCCGCTATACAGCGATGCAACGTNNGCGTCTTGCGTTTCCGCGTGAACAAACCGTCCTCCCCGATGCGCCGCTCGCTGGACTGCGACCAGCGCGGGTGATCGACTTCAGGGTTGACGTTGGAGTAAAACCCGTATTCTTGCGGCGCCGCGAGGTTCCAGGCGGTGCGCGGCTGGTCCCTGGTAAAGCGAATTTTGACGATTGATTTGGCCGACTTGAATCCATATTTCCACGGCAACACGATTCTGACCGGCGCACCGTTCTGATTCGGCAATGTCTCGCCGTACATTCCCAGGGTCAGTAGCGCCAGCGGATGATTGGCTTCGTCGATCCGCAAGCCTTCAACATAAGGCCATTCCAATACCGGATCGCGCACGCCGGGCATCTGCTTCTTGTCCGCCAGTGAAGTAAATTCAACATACTTGGCGTTAGCGGTCGGCTCGACTTTCTTGAGCAGCGCCGACAACGAGTATCCGATCCACGGGACGACCATCGACCAACCCTCGACGCAACGGTGACGGTAGACCCGCTCCTCCAACGGCGCCAGCTTGAGCAGGCTGTCGATATCCAAGGTCATCGGTTTTTTTACCTCGCCTTCGATCGAGACCAGCCACGGACGCGTTTGCAGCGTGCCGGCATTCCTGGCCGGTTCCGACTTGTCGGTGCCGAATTCATAGAAATTATTGTAGGTGGTGGCGTCTTGGTAAGATGTTGCCTTGTCCTTTACGGCGTAGGCAGGATTCGCTTTGGCTGACAGCTTCTGCAAATGGCCGCTCTGCGCAAACGCTTCACGGGTCGCCATTTCCATCAACGCACTACCGGCAATCGAGCCGAGCGCCAGTTGCCGGATGAAACTTCGACGCGACTCAAACACCGCACGCGGGGTGATTTCCGACGCAAGCGGAAGATCGATTCCATTTGGATTGAATTTGATTAGCATGGCAACTCCGTAAGGTGGACTGTGACGTAGTACTTAGTCTCGACAACTACGCGAACCTTACACTATTTCCGGGAAAACCGTACTCACCTGCTTCAGACAGGCAGCCAAACAAAAAGGGTGGCCGAGGCCACCCTTTTTTATCGGAATCTTCTCCGCTGTTGTTTGCTTACTTTTTGCTTACTTCAGCCCTGCCACATAGTCGGCAACCGCTTGTATTTCCTCGGGTGAAAGACGTTTGGCGATCGTGAGCATCGCCGCACTATTCTTACGTGCGCTGGTATTGAAATTGGTCAGCTGAGCCACCGTGTACTCTTGATTCTGCCCGCCGATACGCGCAAATTGCGCTGGGATACCGGCGCCGTTAGGGCCGTGGCAGGCGGCGCAAGCAGGAACATTCTTTTCGGCGATACCGGCGCGGTAGATCTTCTTGCCCAGTTCAACCGTATCCTTGTTCTTCGCGGCCCCCGGCTTCAGGCTCTGCACGCTTAGAAAGGCCGCGATATTTCTCGCTTCGTCATCGGTCAGCGTTTTGGCAATAACCGCGCTCATGATCGGATTATTCCGATCTGCCGTCTTGAAGTCGGCGAGTTGCTTGACGATGTAGGCTTCGTGCTGGGCCGCCAATTTGGGGTTCTGCACGATCGTGGAATTGCCTGCAACGCCATGGCAGGACACGCATGCCGGGATTCCGCGTGCGGCATCGCCGGCACCGTAAAAGGCTTCGCCTTTGGCTGGATCGGCGGCAGCCGCGGCTTGCGCTGTGTCTGCCACGACAATCGCGACGGCGGAAACCGCAAGCAGTGCGACAAACATGGACTTCATAAATGGTAAAAACGCACGATTCATTCACACACCCTGAGACTTAATAATTGGAATCCAGCACTAAATAGGTACTTTCGACGGCAATTCCGCCCGTCATCGCGTTGTGGCGCCACAGTACATAACCCCTTATTGTACAATAGCTTTCCGGCATTTTCGCCGCTTTGCTGCATTTTCTACACACCCTATGTCCCAACTTTGGCAAGCCCGATTCTTCACCACTGTCAATCATCTGCGAGATTTGCCTGACACGCAAGTCCCTGAAATCGCCTTCGCCGGCCGTTCCAACGCCGGCAAATCGACCGCAATCAACATTCTTTGCAACCAAAAAAAGCTGGCGTTCGCCTCTAAAACACCGGGGCGGACCCAGCACATCAACTATTTTTCGATCGGGGGCGCCCATGTCGGGCAGCACCGCAAGGATGAAACCAAGGTCGATGAAATTCGCGCGCTGCTGGTCGACTTGCCCGGTTATGGTTACGCTGAAGTATCCGGCTCGGCCAAACAGCATTGGCAAGCGTTGCTGGGCGACTACGTGCAAAAGCGCAAGCAGTTGGCTGCACTGATCTTGATCATCGATTCGCGCCGACCGTTTACGGAACTCGATATACAGATGCTGGAGTGGTTTGCGCCGACCGGCAAACCGATCCATTGCCTGTTGACCAAAGCCGACAAGCTTAACCGCAACGAGTCCACCAATGCGTTGCGCGTTGCGCGGACTGTTCTAAACAGCTACGTGGACGAAGCGGGCAAGCCTTTTCCGTTTACGGCGCAATTGTTTTCAGCGCTAAAAAGAACCGGGCTGGAAGAGGCCGATGACAAGATTATCGGCTTGCTCGGATTGAACGAGACGGCGCCGGCAATTGATGAACCCATCGATCCGGAAGAGGACAAAAAAAGCCCTGGAGAAAGGGGAGTATCTCCAGGGCAGTA
>PKWO01000549.1 GCA_003132085.1 Oxalobacteraceae bacterium
GCGAACTCGTCGAGCACCGTTTGCAACTGGCCCGATTCGATCTCGGTGCCGACTTCCCACATGGAGCGCCAAGCCAGGCCTTTGCCGGACAACGCCCAGTCGTGCAGCACTTCGCCATCGTTGCAGACCATGTTGCCGGCTACTTTCAGCGTGACGTTCTTGCCGTTCTGGCGGAAGGTCCAGCCGCGTTGGCTGCCGTCGCTGCTGATCGCCAGGCAGTTGTGCTTGGCCAGTTCGTCCAGCGAACGGGGCACGCCATGCCGCTTCAAATAGGCAGGAGAGGCGACTATGACCCGTTTGTTGTCAGCCAATTTAACGCCGATCAGGCTGGAATCCGACAGCGAGGCAATGCGGATCGCGATGTCGATGCCCTCGCCGATCAAGTCCACTACGCGGTCGTTCAGGTTGAGGGTCAGCGTGAGGTCGCGGTGTTCGGCCAGGAAAGAGGGCATCAGCGGGGCGACGTGTTGCCGCCCGAAGCCGGCCGGCGCGGAAATCAGCAGATGCCCGGTGGCGCGCGCGCTACGTTCCGAGACTGCCGTTTCGGCCTCCTCCAGTTCAGACAGTATGCGTTGGCAGTCTTCCAGGAAGGCAATGCCTTCATGCGTCAACGCGATCTTGCGGGTCGTGCGCTGCAGCAGTTTCACGCCCAGGCGCTCTTCCAGCGCATCCAGGCGCCGGCCGATCATGGCGGGCGCAATGCCTTCGGCGCGGGCGGCGGCCGACAAGCTGCCTTTTGCCACTATGTCGACGAACGTAGAAATCTGTTTGAATTGATCCATAAGACGCTTCAATTTGATGATCTCATTTTATCACTTGTGACTAAAACGCAATAATAAAGTGATAAATACGATAGTTTTGACGATTAATAGTGAATATACTTGGCAACCGATCAGAGCCGAACATACCATTATCAAGCGACCCATCGTGACCATCCAAGCCATTGTCTTTGACGCCTATGGCACGCTGTTCGACGTATACTCGATTGGCGCACTGGCTGAAAAACTGTTTCCGAAGCAGGGTGCGGCGCTGGCCGACCTTTGGCGCGTCAAGCAAATCGAATATTCGCAATTGCGCACGCTGTGCGCGATGTACAAGCCGTTTTGGGAAGTGACCCAGGACGCGCTTATTTTCTCTTGCAAGAAACTCAAGCTGGCGTTGAGTTTTGAAGCGCACAATGCGCTGATGGGGGAATATGCAAAATTGCCGGCGTTCCCGGAGAATTTGGGCGTCTTGCAGCAATTGAAGGGCCAGGGACTGAAACTGGCCATCCTCTCCAACGGCAATCCGCAGATGCTGGATGCGGCGGTCAAGGCGGCCGGAATGCAGGGCTTGTTCAATCACATCCTGTCGGTCGACGCCGTCAAGAAATTCAAGACTGCGCCGGAAGCCTACCAACTGGGGCCGGACGTGTTTGGTTTGTCCGCGCGCAATATCCTGTTTGTGTCCAGCAATGGTTGGGATGCGTGCGGCGCAACCTGGTTCGGCTATACCACCTTCTGGGTCAACCGCGCCGCCGCGCCGCTGGAAGAATTGGGCGTTGCGCCGCACGCAGAGGGGCGCAGCCTGACAGATTTGGTAGACTATGTTGCACAGCATGGTTAGGCAGGATGTTGCAGCACGACCGGAATACATTACCTTTCATTTTTATTGATAATCATTGATATACAGGAGCATTTCATGACACAACTTAACCTGCCGGCCGGTATGGAAATCAACGGCGACATCAAGCCCGGTTACGAACAGGTTCTCACCGCCGATGCGTTGGCGCTGGTTGCCAAATTGACACGCGCGTTTGAGCCGCGCCGCCAGGAGTTGCTGGCGGCCCGCGTCGCGCGCGCCAAACTGCTGGACGCCGGCGAGCGTCCCGACTTCTTGCCGGAAACCGCGCACATTCGCAACGGCGACTGGAAAATCGCCCCGATCCCGAAGGCGCTGGAATGCCGCCGCGTTGAAATTACCGGCCCGGTAGAGCGCAAGATGGTGATCAACGCGTTCAATTCCGGCGCCGACGCCTACATGACCGATTTTGAGGATTCCAATACGCCTAATTGGGAAAATCAGGTCACCGGTCAGATCAACATGATGGACGCGGTGCGCAAGACCATTTCGCTGGAACAAAACGGCAAGACCTACAAACTGAACGACAACATCGCCACGCTGCTGGTGCGTCCGCGCGGCTGGCACCTGGATGAAAAACATGTGCTGATCGACGGCAAGCGCATTTCCGGCGGCATTTTCGATTTCGCATTGTTCATGGTGCATAACGCCAAGGAACAACTGGCGCGCGGCGCCGGCCCGTACTTTTATCTGCCGAAGCTGGAGTCGTATCTGGAAGCGCGCTTGTGGAACGACATCTTCGTGATGACGCAAAATGAACTAGGCTTGCCGCAGGGCACGATCAAAGCGACCGTGTTGATCGAAACGATATTGGCGGCGTTCGAGATGGACGAGATTTTGTATGAGTTGCGCGAGCATAGTGCGGGCCTCAATGCCGGCCGCTGGGATTATATTTTCTCGTGCATCAAGAAATTCAAGCTGGACAAGGATTTCTGCCTGGCCGACCGCGCCAAGGTCACGATGACGGCGCCGTTCATGCGTTCTTACGCGTTGTTGCTGCTCAAGACCTGCCACCAACGGAATGCGCCGGCCATCGGCGGCATGGCGGCGCTGATCCCGATCAAGAACGATCCGGAAAAGAATGACACCGCAATGGGCGGCGTGCGGGTCGACAAGGCGCGCGACGCCACAGACGGCTACGACGGCGGCTGGGTCGCGCATCCGGGGCTGGTTGACCTGGCGATGACCGAATTCAAGAAAGTGCTGGGCGATAAGCCCAACCAGATCGAGAAACAACGCCCCGATGTCAGCGTGAAGGCGGCGGACCTGCTCGATTTCAGGCCGGAGACGCCGATCACCGAAGCCGGACTGCGCTATAACATCAATGTCGGCATCCACTATCTCGGCGCCTGGCTGGCCGGCAACGGTTGCGTGCCCATCCATAACCTGATGGAAGATGCCGCAACCGCAGAAATCAGCCGCAGCCAAGTGTGGCAGTGGATACGCAGCACCAAAGGCGTGTTGGAAGACGGCCGCAAGGTCACCGCCGACATGGTGCGCGCGATGATTCCGCAAGAATTGGCAAAGGTAAAAGAGACGGTCGGAAACGGCCCGAGCTATGACCGCGCCGCGCAAATTTTTGAGGAAATGTCGACTTCGGAGGATTTTGCGGAGTTCCTGACTTTGCCGCTATACGAAGAGATTTGATATCGTTTAATGTCGTTTAGTTGTGCGGCGTAAAAGCGCCGCCAAGCAATGTGCGGGTGCGCAAACACAGTAGATTCAGCACAGTAGATTCAGCATAGTAGATTCAGCCGCTGCAATAAATAGTGACAATACCGATGGCCGCAGAGAAATTTGCGGCCATTTTCGTTACTCGGCCTTAGAAAAAAGGGCAACAGCGATGACCGGCGCCGTCATTGATATGACGATTTGATTTCAATGCGGCGCGATCGCGCCATGCCGATCCGGATTTGTTCACTTGGATATGACGGATATTTGATCCTTATCAAGTTCCTCGTCTTATCCGCTGCTAAGATAACAACTTGCACTGAAAGTAACGATAACCCCCCATTATCAGCTACAGGAGTTAAAGATGAAAAAATCAAGCCTGATCGGCCAATGCGTTCTGGTTGCTGCCGGTGCGTTTCTGTTGCAGTCGGTTCCCGTCTTTGCCGATGAGGGGTTGCCACCGCCGCCCGGAGGGATGGCGGAACACGGCCGCAATTTCAACTGGGCTCAGCATACCCAGCGCAGCTTGGATGAGCTCAAGGGCAAGCTGAATCTGGCCCCGGAGCAAATGGCGGCATGGGACACCTGGTCTCGCGGCGTGATAAAGGACGCCCGCCAGCAGCTTGAACAAAAGAAATCCGGGCATGAAGAGAAGGCCGGCAAAGCGAAACCGGCCGACGACACGACGCCCGAGCGGATGGCCCGCGGGATCGAGCATTTGCGCGCCGAAACCAACTGGATGCAGGAGCATCTGGTTCAATTGGAAGCGGCACAGGTACGCACCAAGGCCTTCTACAATACGTTGAACACCAACCAAAAAACCATCTTCGACCTCTTCTGGCACGAGCTTTACCATAGGGTTTCCGGCCACGATGATGGCTACGGCATGCACGAGCATGAAGGTTCCGGCCCCATGATGGGACGGCACGAGAGCCCGGCATGCGGGCACTAAGCGGCACTGAACTTTCTTTCGGATGGAAATCATGAACATCAACTTAGTAAAACATGGCGTTCTTCTTGCTGCGGTTCTGATTGGCGTTAGCCTCTCGTTGCCGGCGGCTGCCCAGTCGCACGGCGGCGGTCGTGGCCAGGGCGGCGGCAACGTCCATGGCGGTGGTGGCGGGCACGGCAGTAATGTCCGTGGCGGCGGTGGTTGGCGCGGCGGCAATCTCCGTGGCGGCGGCGGCGGCGGTTGGCACGGCGGCGGCCCGGGATGGTGGGGCGTCGGTCTGGGCTTGGGCTTGGGGTGGGACGCCGCGTACTTTGGGTATCCATATCCCGACTATCCTAACCCGGCGTATTACACCCCTTACAGTCCGCCTGCCGTGATCATCGAACCGTCGCCCGAGGGGACACCGTCAGCGGTTCCGCCAAATTCTCCGCCCGCGTCAAACTGGTACTACTGCGACTCGGCCAAAGCTTACTATCCGTACGTAACGCAATGCCCGGAACCATGGCGCGTAGTTCCTGCCGTGCCGCCTGGAACGGTGCGTTAGGTCCGACCGGTCAATCAATCAAGCGGAGCGTCTTAGTGAAGGGCGGTTTCAAGCATCAACGGCAATACAGGGTTTAATGGACTGAATCGGGTCGGACCAAACCAGTAGGGTGGGCACGCTTTGTGCCCACGCTGTTGCGGTCTCCGCGTGGGCACAAAAGCGTGCCCACCCTACTTTTTTGCAAGCGATGCGCGAAAGCGTACCCCTTTATCCCAGAACAACCATTTTTGATCAACGCCTTCATAGTCCTAGATCACTCAATCCCGGGTGCTCGTCCGGGCGCCGGCCAAGAGGCCAGAAGAATTTTCGCTCCGATTCCTTGATGGGAAGATCGTTGATGCTGGCGTAGCGACGCATCATGAAACCTTGGTCGTTGAATTCCCAGTTTTCGTTGCCATAAGCGCGCAACCACTGGCCGGAGTCGTCGTGACACTCATAGGCGAATCGCACCGCGATGCGATTGCCGGAACAGGCCCACAGCTCCTTGATTAAACGATAGTCCAGTTCCTTCGCCCATTTACGCACCAGGAACTGATGAACCTGTTCGCGTCCGACCGGGAATTCAGCCCGATTTCGCCAGCGGGTGTCGTCGGTATAGACAAGCACGACGCGATCCGGATCGCGCGTATTCCATGCATCTTCAGCCATGCGTACTTTTTGGGCGGCCGTTTCTTGTGTAAACGGCGGAAGGGGCGGCTTGGTTTCCAAAATTATCTCCTCGGTGTCATCAAGTAGACAGGTCTGTCTACAATCGCAAGTCTATACATTGTGGACAGGTCTGTCTACAATGTATTTATGCACACCGTCAACACGCCTGTTCCACAGACCCCCGGCGCACGCGAACGTATCTTGCTGGCTGCCCATGAGCTCTTCTATCGAGAGGGCATCCGTGCGACCGGGATAGACCGCGTTATTGCAGAGTCGGGCGTTGCGAAGGTCACCTTCTATCGTCACTTCCCGAGCAAGAATGACCTTATCCGAGAGTTCCTGGAGTATCGGCATCAGCGTTGGATGACATGGTTCGTCGATGCGCTGCAACGCCACGGCGGTGGAGTCAAGGCGCTTCCGCTAGCGTTGGCCGAGTGGTTTGGCGACGAGGGCTTTCGCGGCTGCGCCTTCATCAACAGCGTTGCAGAGTTGGGCGGGGTCCTGCCTGAAGTGACAGAGATTACCCGGCGTCACAAGCATGAGATGGCAGACGTCATTGCGGGCTTGCTGCCGCCATCCCGGAGCAGAAAGCAGGAGGCGCAGGCTCTGGCTTTAGCGGTAGACGGCGCAATCATCCGCGCGCAGTACGAACAGACGCCGGATGCTGCGCTGTCGTCGCTGGCAATAATCCAGAAGTCGCTGCTGGCTCTCACGTAATTCACCGTCTCTTTGTGCAGGTATTTTTTGGCCTTTGTTCGGCCTGAATCAGGGTGTGCCGATATTCGTTTGCAGGAATTTTTCAACGCGCGTCCAGAAATCCAGGCGGTTTTTCACCAAGTACCAGCCGTGGCCCTCTTCCAGGTATTCGACCCATTCCATCTTGTCATTGTACGGACGTACCGCATCGCGAAATTCTTTACCGTGAGCGATGGGGACGCGACGGTCGGCCCCGCCATAGGCGAGCAACAGCGGCTGCTTAATGCGGTCGGCTATATTCACGGGGGAGGTGGCCTTAATCTGCACCGCATCCTTGATCCGGTCGCCGATCAAAACGGGCATGCCAAAGTTTCGCCATTCCTCAGACAGATCGCTGGACCAATCCGACTCGAACATTAGGTTGATGTCGGTCACGCCGACCCAATCGATGCCGCAACGAAAAAGNNGGGTCTCTCGCCAACCCCATCAAGGTCGCATAACCGCCATAGCTGGCGCCAGCGATACAGATGCGTTTGGGGTCGGCGATGCCTTGCGCGATCGCCCAGCGTGCGCCATCTGCAATATCGTCTTGCATGGACAGGCCCCATTGCTTCCAGCCCGCCTGGAAATGCTTCAGGCCGAAACCGGTGCTGCCGCGGAATTCTGGTTGCAGCACCGCATAGCCGCGCGATGCAAGGAATTGAACCTCGGGGTCCCAGCCCCACGAACTTCCGCGTAGGTAAGGGCCGCCATGGACCAGCACTACCATAGGAAGTTTTTTCTTGGCGCCGACTTGCGGCAGAGTCAGGTGGGCGGGGATGTCCAGTCCGTCGCGCGCTTGGTAATGCACCATGTCTTGCTTCGCCATCAGTTTCGGATCGACTTCCGGATGGCTGCTTCCGAGCATGATCAACTTGCCGGTTGTCGTATCGTAAAGCAGGTAGGAAGTGGGTCGAACGTCGGAATGCGCGCGCACCAGAACATTTTTTGTTAGCCCGCTTCTGCCGTTTGAGAGCCTGTTGATGGTCGACGGCAGCAGGTCGTCTACCTCCTTTTGAATTTTTTTCATGCCATCGTCGAACCACAAAGTCGCCGCTGCGTCAGTTTGATAGTGTATGCCCAGTAGCTTTTTCCTGGCATGGTCGATTACCAGTTGACCACTGAAATCGTAACCTTTGATCGAGATGAGCGGTTCGGGCTCAATCGCGCTCTTATCAATATCGTACCGATATAGCGCGCTTGTATCCCGTCCATTGCGTGCGACCACATAGAGGCGGCCGTCGGCGTCGAAGTAAACCGGTTGAAAGCCGGCCTCGTTGTAGACATTGAAATTGGCGATTTTGCGCCATTTTTCGTTGGCAGGGTCGCGGTAGAATACTTCGGAAACGCCGTCGCGAAGCGTCACGTTGATGCGCGGCACACCGGCTTGATCGATAAGCCAAGCCACTGAGTCACCTGGGCGGTCGAACGTTTCGGCGCGACCGGTTTTCGTGTTGAGCCGCATCAGGCGATATGCCTTGATATCGAGTATGTTTGACAGCATTGTTTGCACGACAAAAACATTGTCGGATTTGTCGGAACGGTCTACCTCAAAAAAGAATGTGTTGCCTGGCAATATCGAACTTTGGATTAACGTGCCGGTCGTGAAGAACGGTTGCGCGCTCGATGTGACCAGGGTCTTCATCTCTGAGCCGTCGCTATTTATGGCAAACAACCCTGGGTAATACCGCACATCGCCGGCCGCAGTTTCACTATCGCCGGTACTGAAGACGAGTCGTTCGTTATTCACCCAATGGAATGCGCTTATGTCCACGTTCGAAAAGCCGGCTGTCAACGTGAGCTTCATGTCGGCCAGATCCATGAAGAAAAGCTTCAACCGCTCATTTTTGATGCGGATTAACATCGCGACGCATTTCCCGTCTGGAGATAGTTGCGCGTCGGCAAACGCTGGATTTGAAAAGAACGTTTCCACATCTGGTTTGGCAGGTTCCGCGTGCGTTGCAGGAGCCGCAACAAGTATCGTGCCGATGATGGCGGCGCTTGTCAGCACCCGGAATACATGTTCGAAAAAAGATTGACGCATGGATTGACGCATGTTAAGGCCCGTAGGATAGGAGGATGATCATCGCGGCACGCTTTTCGATCGGGTTGCGCCCGACGCGCATGACCCTGCCTTTGGTCCGGCCGAGCTGTTGACCTGGAAATTGAGTATGTGGCAATAATATCGTGTTCTGGTTGCAGTTGACATTGCAGCATGACGGCGATGGGGCGCGCAACCTGTCAACTTTGACAGGTTGCGCTCTGCGAAATTTAGGGGTGTCAGTTATCGATTGATCGGACAAAGAACAAAATACGGGGAACGAATTCAAAAAGCGCTACCCAAGCCGCGCCAATACTTGAATCTACAAATCTCTATGATATCTGGTCCATGCTGGCTCACGAGCGCACGTACCAAAAGGGATTTGTGAGTCGGTCCGTGTCGAGTCGATTCACGATCTGCATCAATCACTTTGAAGAGAGGAATGGCACGCCGTAAAGTTTGCGAAGGTACGAAAAGTGTGAGGGCAAACAGGTCGGACCGTGACTCGCCAAGCCTGCATGTGCATCCGGACTTCGAGTCCATAATAATTCCTTGCGCCCCCCGGCGCAACATCACGGCTTGCCAGACGTGGAGGGGCGCCAGACATAACGCCTCGTTCAGCGAACCCGTAGGGCCCGACGCAACGCTGGGCTGCGCCACCGATCGCAGCGCAGCGTAGTGAATGGCGCAACTTCGATGAATGCGGCGTTATGTGAACATCGCGACACCGCCGCGATTTCCCCCGCAAGGGCTGTGCCGTTTCGTTCGACCTAGCTAACGGCGAAGCGCGGCGGCAAACGAGGTACGAGCGCGCTTTGTTCAACTATTTTTCTTACGTGGCTTCCAGGATGCAATCTCCTTCTCAAGCTGCGGGTCGGTCGCTAACTCCTCTATTGCCTGCTTTGCCAACGGGTTTTTGTTTATACGTTTTTTCAGCGCCGACAACAGCAATACGCGGCTTTCGCCTTGCGTGCGGTCTTTGGCGATAGCGATCAACTCCGGCAACGTTTCGTCCGTGACCGCAACTGACAAGGCACAGGCCAGACCATTCTTGGCCCCAAACTTGTATTCCTTGGTATCGCCCGGTGCCTTAATGCCCCAGCCCATCGGTGCCTTGCGATATTCATCAACCAGCATCGGCCACGCCTTGCGAACTTCCAGTTCGGGAACAGCTAAAGAGCGAGCAATGGTTTCCCTAACTACATCTGAGTATGGCATCTGTAGATGCTTCAAAAGAACAGGAATAGCCGCCTCATACCTTTCAGACATGGCAATCAAATCACCTACCGATTGAATTTTCAACCCGGTTGCCTGCAACTCCGCCAAGAGAGAAGCAACCTCCACCTGAATTCGCGCAACACGTTCAGCCCGTTCTCGTTCTCTCGCTTCTCGTTGCGCAACAAACTCTGGATTAGCTTCGAGCAAGCGTGAGTGCTCAGCAGCCGTCATCGGAGGGCGTTTTTTCGTCGTCATTGTGGGATATCCAATCGATTGATAAGACCCTTATCGATTGCATTTTGCAAGGGGCCTGATAGTTGCGTGTCCGGTCGCGTGTAGAGGTCGAATTGCAAGCCCTCGCTCTCGGCATGCTGCAAGTAGTCGCGTAACTGACTAGTCAAGCTCAGTTTGTCAACATTTTTGACTTCACTAAGGCTCTTTCCCGGAATTAATCCATCAGGAATTCGCATGCGGCCATTGACAGAAATCATAGCCTTATCCCCAATGTCATAAGCCGCACGAACTGCAGCCTCGCCCTCACGTCCAAGTGCTCCTGCACTCTTTGCCGCAACAAATTAAGCGACTTTGAATTTATTCAAACCTTTCGGCCAAAGGATTGTGTATTCGCTTTTCGAAACCTCACGGTATGCCACCTTGGCATCAACCCAATATGCACTACTGCCAAGAATAGCTTTTATCTCGTCGAAAGCACTCTCGGGGTTATCTGTATGAATGAAAATGTTGACCTCATCTGTACCTGCATCGTGGCCATCAACCTCATTCGCCTCAGACAATTTCTCAATTAAGACATCCTCAACCTCGATCATTGCATCATAGTCTTTCATCAAGAAGGAAGGCCACTGTAAAACAAGTTGGTATTTCATTGGTTATAAGGAGGCGGTGTCAAGCCTTTATCAAATTGCTTCTGAATATAGAATTTCTGCCCTTCTTCGGGACCGATTGGGAGCGTCTCGTGTAGATCTCGTTCCAATTTAAGCATATCCTTCCGGGAACCCTCCGCCAATTTTTTCAAGCTACCACCAGCTAACTCCTCTTCAGTGTAACGTGTCGCCGGGTTATTAGTGATCCCATACTTCAAGTGTTCGCCATTGGGGCCAAGTTTCTGATAAAGGGTGGTCAGCGCCTTCTCGCCTTCCTTTGCCGCGTTTTTAGAAAGTGTATCTTTAGCCTGTTGCGCTAACTCCGTCTCAGTTTTTGCTACGAATTCATCAAGTAATTTTGCGAGCAGTTTCTTTTCAATATCTTCTATGCCAAGAAGGCCAATGCAAAGCGTGGCGCTGCCGGATTTTATGCAGCCACTTCCATCAACTGCGTTCTTGATGGATTTATCCAGGTTGTCATTGAAAGCTCTTTGTGGCGTGCCGGGCGCACCTTGCACAAAGTTACTTATTCGATTGCCAATCGAAGTAAATCGTACAAGCGTGAACATCCCATTCTCAGCGCTACTCGCATCGGTAGCATTTAGGTGCCCGATGATCACACAATCGCCACCGTCCTGTGGATCATTACAACTAAATCCGGTCAAATCGGTATCATTCGTCGGGTTATTCCAGACATACGTATACCGGTTGTAGCTCTGGCTATGAGTCGGGTCTTGTATTTCCGGGTCGGCACTGATGAACCTAGCGGTGAACGGATCGTACACCCGGCCATTCAGGTGCACCAACTGCAACTGATCCAACATCTCCTGCCCAGTATAGCCCTTGTTGTCGATCTCGTTCTGGCCGCCGAGCTGGCCGTTGGCGCTGACCGTGATCACGCCGGGGTCGCCCGCCAAGTCACGCCGCGAGCCCCAGGCGTCGTAGGCCATGCTCTGCGCCAGATTGCCGCTCCCGTCGGTGATCGCCACCACGCTACCGAGCCGGTCGGTATGGGTCCAGTTCAGTGCGCTGGAAGTCGCGCCCGGCGCATCGATTTCCACCCCCAGGCCCAGCGGCCAGTAGGTCTTGACGGTGGTGTTGCCGTTCAGGAGGTCGGCTTCCATCGCACCGGCGTAGAAGATGACGGTGCCGTCGCCGCGCGTCTGCTTGGTGCGCTGGTGTTCGGGGCCGTACACGAATGTGCTGGAATTGCTGCCTTCGGTAATCGTGATCAGCATGTCGAAGCTGTTCCAGCTCATGCCGCGTCCGGCGCCGGTGAGCATGTTGCCATTGGCGTCATAGCTGAAGCTGCCGATGCCGGGGATGCTTGATACCGCATGCGGCTGCACCGCATTGGCGCCGGAGGCCGGGTAGACGTAATTGCCCGTGCCGACGCCGGTCTTGCTCGCGATGTCGCCGATGCTGTCGTAGGTGAACGTTTGCTGCGGCGCCGAAATATTGGTGGTCACCTGGCTGGTCCACAGCCGGTTCATATTGTCGTACTGGAAATTTTCGCTGAAGCCGTTTTGGCTGGTGTTCCAGTACTGGGTGCGCGTCT
>PKWO01000356.1 GCA_003132085.1 Oxalobacteraceae bacterium
CCTTGAAGTCGTCGAGATCGAGGAACATCAATGCCACCGGCTCCTGGCTCCGCTGCGCCAGACTGATGGCATAGTGGGCTCGGTCGTCCAGTTGGACACGGTTCGGCAATCCGGTCAGCGCGTCGAAATTCCCCAGATATTGAATACGTTCCTCGGCCTGTACTCGCTGCGCTTCGCGCGCAAAGCTGTTCAGCGCATAGTCGATGTCCTCCGCCATCTCAGTCAGCAGCTTGCGGGCGTCTTCGTCGAAGGCGTTGGCCACGTCGGCATACAGGGTGAAAACCCCGATGACGGCACCCTTGCCATGCAGCGGCAGCGAGGCGGATGCCGCCCAGCCAAAGCGTGCAGCGCGCTCGCGCCACGGCTCGGTGGCGGGGTCATGCTGATAATCCTGGCACCAGAATGGCCGGTTCTCGCGGAACGCCGAGCCGCTCGGTCCGAGACCATAGGGTTCATCGGCATCCACCGAAATCTGCAGGTCTGCCAAATATTCGGTGCCGGCGCCAAAGGATCCCACCGGCCGTATCTGTTTGCCGTGCTCGTCAAGCATGCCTATCCATGCCATTTTCAGGCCGCCGAAGGTCACCACGTCGCGACAGATTTGCGCAAACAACTCCGCCTCGCTGGAGCAGCGCACAATGGCCTGGTTACACTGGCTCAAGGCGGCGTAAAGCTGGGTCAGGCGTTGATTTCTCACTACGGCGTTGCGGCGCTGCGCATCGATCCGCGCCAGATTAATCTGCGTTTCCGACAACCACCCCAGCACGCTGTTTTCCATTCCTTTGCCGACTGCAATGGCAGTTGAGAAATTCCCGCTGCCAAGGTGAGCGATGCGCGCATGCAACTCTTCCACCGGGCCGCCCAGAATTGCACGCAGGTGCCGCCGGGCTTCCCAGAAAAGAGATAGCAATAGCAAGCCAAACAGAACGAACGCCAGACGTATCCATGTGGCACGCGATTCCGCGGCACGAACGGCGTCCTCGGTGCGCCGGTCCACCATGCGGTAAAACTGGCCGATCGGCCGCATGATGCCTGCCTTGGCCTGGTGGTAGGCGGCGTCATGCAGCATGCCGATTGCCGTTGCCCGGTTGGCCTCGGTCGGCGGGTTGGTCGATTCGATCAATTTCATCGCGGCGAATTCAGTGCGCGTGAGCGCATCCGACCTGGCCTCTGCCTCCGCCAGCTCGGCGATTTCCGCTTCTGCGAAACCGGCCCGCCGCATCAACTCCAGCAAGGGGACTGCGGGGCCCAGCGGACTGGGCCGCTGGCCGTCGGCCAGCACCAGATCCCAGTAGACGTTTTGATAGTCGAGCGGACGCGGCTTCTTGCCGTTGCGGATGTCGAGAATTTCCTGATAGTGCTGCTTGTAGAGGGGGCTGCCGGTCGCGACATAGGTGCGAACCATGCGGGTCAGGTCGTCAGTCGACTGGCGCAATTCGTCCGCCAGCAGGAACGACTGCTGGCGCGTTTCATTGGCGCGATCGATCTGCTTTTCTGTCCAGACATAGGCAACGAACGTTGCGGCGAAGACGACGAACATGCCAAGCGTCAGCCAGAGGTGACGCGAGAATCGGGATAAGTGATTGTTGGAAGTTGTCATTGCATCCATTTTTTTGAACGCTGCCTGCCGATCGCGATAAAGCCGCAACCGGTGCATCGCATAATCCAAATAAGCAAGGTGCAGCTACCCGAGGCTGCAGCGCTTAATCGCGCGGCGTCCAAAGACTAGGCGAAACAGGGTCAGCCAAGGGTCACGCACACTGCGACAGTGCCGGTTTAATTATTTTCCTTCAGCCATTGTCCTTCAGCCATTGTCCCTCAGCCATTGTGCGTAGGTGACGCGCGCAACGTCAAACCGATCGGTAGTACGGCAGTAAACAGAGGGCGAGCCCAGTCGCCCGATTGGCGCAAAATTATTGATATGCAAACGCGGACCGATCAAATGATCGGCAACATGAAACATCACGACTTCACCGATAAACAACGTATTGGCGCCGAGCGGCTGCGCGCTGAACAGTTTGCACTCGATACTCGCCTGCGCCTCCGCTACGCGAGGCACCTTGATGCGAACGGACGGAGCGGTGTGCAAATGCGCCGCTGCCAGTTCGCTCTGCTCGGCCGGAAAGTCCGCCGCCGAAACATTCATCGCGCCGAACAACTCCTCGGTAACCAGATTCACCACAAATTCGCCGCCGGTCTGAATATTTTTCGCGGTGTCCTTCGGTTCGCCGGCGTCATTACGGCCAACGCTGATGATTATGTATAGCGGGTCGCTACCGACTGCGTTGAAAAAGCTGAACGGCGCAAGATTGATAACTCCGCTTTGACTCTGGCTGGTAACCCACGCGATCGGACGCGGCACCACCAGATTGGTGAGCAACTTGTAGTTATCCGCGTTTGAGTGAACGGATGGGTCGATTTGCATGAAAGTTGTTCCTTTGATGTATTGGTCCAGCAACATTACCTCATCTCGCTACCGCCCGACAAGCAAGTTGACGGTTTCTTTCAAAGTTCGCTGGCTATTTCTGCGCCTTCAGGCCGCCACAACTCAAGGGGCGAGCCCAGCCAACAGCGCTGCCCGACGAGCGGCGTGAATTCAAACCGTCCACCCTTCAATTGGCATTAACAACCTGCTTTGGGCAAGAATAATACACAAAAATACAAAAACTCTTGCTGCATGGAAATATGAGTGATACTGTGGGCATAGATTACAATAGCGTCACTCGAACTACCGGCTTGCTCAGGCCCTCAAATTAATGCGCTCCTGAGAGAATACTGCGAATGTTGTTGATCTTCGGCCGCCCCCCTCATGCGGTCACTCTGTAGCCCTCCGGCCCAATCCCGCCGACTTTTACCTCTTTGTATTGCATGTTGAACTATAACGCGCAGCGCTATCGCTTGCGACTTTGCATGTTCATTTCGCGTAACGCACAAGAGAATTGTCATGCTCCTCAGACAACAAATCTCTGGCTACAGAATGCAGGATAACCATCCGCCGCAGTTCTGTTCAGATGACGATGTTGAACCACCTATAACAGGTGCTGAGTGCGCATCAACCAGTCGTCGGAATTAAAAGGAAGCAAGATGTCGGATACAGCACACAAGCAGCAGCGCACCGCAACGGCCGTCCTCACTAGCCTGGAATTTCTCGCCTTCACGTTAGGCGAAGAAGAATACGGCCTCGATATCCAGAAAGTGCAAGAGCTGCGCGGCTACGATGCGGTCACCCGAATTGCCAACGCACCGGAATTCATCAAAGGCGTCGTCAATTTGCGCGGCATCATCGTGCCGATCGTCGACATGCGCATCAAGTTGAACCTCGGCACGCCGACCTACGACCAGTTCACCGTCGTCATCATCCTCGCTCTTGCGGGACGGGTCATCGGGATGGTGGTCGACAGCGTGTCGGATGTCATCACGCTCACCCCCGAACAAGTGAAACCAGCGCCGCAAATGGGCTCGGCACTGAACACCGATTACCTGATCGGCCTCGGCACGATCGAACAACGGATGTTGATCCTTGTTGATATTGAGAAGCTGATGTCCGGCGCAGAAATTGGATTAACCGAAACGCTTGCTGCTTAATGTAGAGAAGTTCGACAAAACTACGCAAATTGCTCGCTTTAAATGAAAGGTAACTTAATATGAAAGTCGGAACCCGCTTGACTGTCGGATTTGGCCTGCTCGTCTTGCTGTTGATTAGCATAGCGTTGTTCGGAATTACACGCCTGAGCGCTTTGAATGACAGCAACAGCCTGATCGTCAACGATCGTTATCCAAAAGTCGCGATGTCTAACGCTACACTAAACGGCATTAGCGATATGGCGATCCTGATGCGCAATATGTTGATTCTGGACGACCCCGAAAAAATCAAGAATGAGCTGGCAAAGCTATTAGAGGTCAAAAGGGATGTTGCCGAGAAACTCGGCAACATCGACAAAATGCTTAAGACCGATAAAGGTCGACAGATTTACAAAGCAATCGTGGACGCTCGCGCCAAGTATGAAGCGGGACAAGACGAATATTTTAAATTGGTCGCGGAGGGCAAGAAGCAGGAAGCGAGCAACTTGTTGATGACTACCGTGATACATGATCATCTGGCGTATTCCAATGAAGTGAAAGGTCTGGTCACGCTGGGAGGAATATTGATGGATAAGGGTGGCGAGGAAGCCGCAGTCAATTTCCACAGCGGGACCAATCTGATCGCCTCACTGGCGGCGCTGGCGACCTTGCTGGCGTGCGGTTTCGGATACTGGATCACGCGCAGCATAACGTTGCCGCTGAACCGCGCGGTGCAGATTGCGCAAAATATCGCAGCCGGCGATTTGACCGCTCGTATTGAAGCTGGCGCGACTGACGAAACCGGCCAGTTGCTGCGGGCACTGAAAGACATGAACGATAGCCTTGTGCGGATCGTCGGGGCAGTACGCATCGGCACTGACACCATCGCCACCGCATCAAGCCAGATCGCGTCGGGCAATCTCGATCTGTCGTCACGCACCGAACAGCAAGCCGCTT
>PKWO01000148.1 GCA_003132085.1 Oxalobacteraceae bacterium
AGGAACACATCCTTGAACTGCACCATGCCTGAATTGGTAAACAATAACGTCGGGTCGTTTCCCGGCACCAGGCTCGAAGAGCGTACGATGGTGTGGCCGTTGGATTCGAAAAATTTGAGGAATTTATTGCGGATTTCAGACGAGTTCATGTTCTTGGGCGAAATAGAGGGAAAATCGTTGCAAACCGTTGATTATACGTGATAACCCGGTGCTGCCCAGTGTTGCGTCAGAGCATGAAAGGCATGATTGCATCGGATGTCTTGATGCAAAAAAACAACATTTGCTCCCGATCTCGCATCCTCCAAGCAAAAGAATGGATGCAATCCATCGATCGCATCATGCAAATTGGGGACGTTTCGGTCAGCTTCCTTTTCGGTCAGCTTCCTTATTTCGCTTGCGGGCCGTACCAGCGTTGACTGATCGACTACGCCGTTCCGGGCGCTAAAATTGCGCGCCGATCAAATCAATGCGATCAGTACAAAATGCATCCACGCCCCACGCCAGCAATTCTCTGGCGCGCTGTATGTCATTGACCGTATAGCAAAGCAAGCCATAACCAGCCGCTTTGACCTCCCGCGCCAGTTGCGGCGACAAATTCTGGTGATTCGTATGCAAGGCCACCGCGCCCAACTCAAGCAGCGGCGTTTGCCAGTCGCGCGGGATGCTGTCAACCAGATAGCCACGCGGTATTTCGGGCGCGACATTGTGCGCGGTTTGCAATGCATCGAAAGAGAACGAGGAAAACAACGGCAGGATTTCTGCTCCGGCCCCACCTGCCCGGGCGGAAATTTCAGGTTCGAACAATCGTTGCGCCAATTCCGCCACGCGGCGCCCGGTTTCGCGGTCAAAACCGGGCGCGGGTTTGATTTCCACATTCATCCACATGCGATGCAGCTTGCAAAAAGCCGCAACATCGGCAAACGCAGGCACCGGTTCGCCGGTAAATTGCGGGCCGAACCATGCCCCCGCATCCATCCGCACCAATTCCTCCGCCTTGAAGCTTGAAATAGCGCCGACACCCGCCACGGTGCGTCCCAGGCGATCGTCGTGCATCAATACCGGCACGCCGTCGCCGGACAGCATGACATCGAATTCGACCGCATGAAACCCCTGCTCCAGGCCGGCGCGAATTCCGGCCAGGGTATTTTCCGGGGCAAGAATCCCGCCGCCTCGATGTGCGATCACTTTAGGGTAAGGCCACATATGTGCGTTTTATGTCATGGCGAAAAACAGAGGAACTCGTGCGAGCCGGATTTTGCATTGCAGTCGCGTCGCAAACGGAGGCGGCAGCCAATTGTACCGAGCCTGAAACGTCTTTTCCGAACATAATTGGACCAAATCGGTCTTGAAACCCGGTTAAACCAACCAAGGAGAGCACGGTATCATGCCGAACCTGTCTTATTTTAGCCGAGGAAACGTTGCATCATGACCAATTCGCCATTCCCCAAAAGAGCGCTGGAACACATCCGTGTGCTGGACCTCACCCGCGTGCTCGCCGGACCATGGTGCGCGCAAAATCTGGCGGATTTAGGTGCGGATGTCATCAAGATCGAACGTCCCGGCGCCGGCGACGACACGCGCTCCTGGGGTCCGCCTTATCTGCGCGATGCCAATGGCCGCGACACCACCGAGGCCGCGTATTACCTGGCGGCCAATCGCGGCAAGCGATCGGTCACGCTTGATATCGCCAGTGCCGAGGGGCAGGAAATTGTGCGCAAGCTGGCGCGCCAATCTGACGTCATTTTGGAAAATTACAAGGTCGGACAACTGAAGAAGTATGGCCTCGATTATGAATCGCTGCGGTGTGAAAAGCCCGACCTCGTGTATTGTTCGATCACCGGCTTCGGCCAGGACGGCCCTTACGCGCAACGCGCCGGCTATGACTTTATCGTGCAAGGCATGGGCGGATTCATGTCAATCACCGGCGAACGCGACGATCAGGCCGGCGGCGGACCGCAAAAGGCCGGGGTTGCCGTTTCCGACCTGATGACGGGCATGTATGCGACCATCGCGGTGATGGCGGCGCTCACCCACCGCGACCGTAGCGGCGAAGGCCAATACATCGACATGGCTTTGCTCGACGTGCAAGTCGCGATGCTGGCGAACATGGGCAGCAACTTCCTGGCAAGCGGCAAGCCGCCGACACGCTGGGGCAACGCGCATCCGAATATTGTGCCGTACCAAACCTTTGCCACCGCTGACGGCCACATCATCGTCGCGGTCGGCAACGACGCACAGTATGCAAAATTTGTAGCAGCGGGCGGAAGGCCGGGATTGGCCAATGACGAACGTTTTGCCACCAATCCGATGCGCGTGCGGCACCGGGAAATATTGGTGCCAATCTTGGCGGAGATGGTCAAGACCAAGACCAGGAAACAATGGATCGACGGATTGGAAGCGGTCGGCGTACCCTGCGGCCCGATTAACAATTTGGCCGATGTTTTCGATAATCCGCAGGTGCAGGCGCGCGGCTTGCGGGTGGACCTGCCGCACCCGACCGGCGGGACGGTCAAGCTGGTTCGCAGCCCGATGCACTTATCGGTTACGCCGCCGCGATGCGATCTGCCGCCGCCGTTGTTGGGCCAGCATACCGACGAAGTGTTGCGGGATTTACTGGGCCATAGCGAAGAGGAAATAAGGGCATTGCGCGAAAAAGGCATTACGTAGAAAAGTGTCCATTTTCATCTTGTCCTCTATCGCTGCCCGCTACCGGCATCACGCGACCCGCTCCATCAAACCGGCGTTTCGTCGCATTCCGCTATGGCTGCCAGCATGGTCGGTCCACAATGTCGCCGTAGAGATGGTCGCTCAGGATCATGGCTTAATGCGATTTGCCCTGGCTGCCGGCTGCCGACCGCTTTTTTAGGGTTACTATTCGACTGGCATGCGGACTTGCGAAACCTGCACCGCACATCAATCAACACTCATCCACTTGATCAGCATGAACATCGCCCTGCCGTCCGGCAAATCAAGCACTTGGCAATCTTTGATGCGCCGTTTCCTAATCGACTATGCAATCGGCGTAGTCATCAATACCGGCGTCGCACTGATTGTCAACTATGTCATGCACCTCGGCAACGGTTTTTGGGAGAGCTGGATATTTTCCATGTGCATCGGCACCACCGCAATGCTGTTGATCGACGGCGGTCGGCTTGCGCTGTGGGGAGAAAAGAGACCGTCCAGGGCGGCATTTTTTATGCTTTTGATTTTCTCGGTGCCCATCGCCTATTTTTTCGGCAGTTTAATTGCCATAAAAATCCTCAACCTACCAGCGCAGAAGGTATTCGACAACCAAATCGATCATGCAATCGAATTGTTGGTCCTAATCACCCTGATATGCCTGTTTTTATCCTGGTTCCACTGGAGCCGCGCCGAATTGTCGGCATTAAAAGCCCACGCAGAAACCGAAAAAGCACGTAGCGCCGCAATCGAAAAACAGGCGGTGCAAGCACAATTGCAACTGTTGCAGGCGCAAATCGAACCGCATATGCTGTTCAACACGCTGGCAAATTTACAGGGCCTGATCGCCATCGATGCGCCGCGTGCCCAGCATATGCTGGATCAATTGATCCATTATTTACGCGCAAGCTTGTCATCCTCGCGTGCAGACAAAACCAAGCTGAAGCATGAGTTCGCATTGATGCAGGCGTATCTCGAATTGATGTCGGTCCGCATGGGGCCCCGCCTTTCCTACACGCTGGGACTGCCGGAAGAATTAAACAATGCTGCAGTCCCGCCTATGCTGCTGCAACCCTTGCTTGAGAATGCCATCAAGCATGGTCTCGAATCCAAAATAGAGGGCGGGCATATCGATGTGCGGGCATTGCGACAAGGCAACACACTGCTTTTGTCTGTCACCGATACCGGGCTCGGGCTCGGACTTGGATTTGAAGTAAGCGCCGACGCGCAATACCCAAAGCACGGCGCCC